>JAQZBD010000116.1 GCA_029239235.1 Herbinix sp. | reverse complement strand
GAAGCTACCTCAATCACTAATTCCTGTGGCATTTTCGTGTAATTAATAAAATAGTAAATTCTATTGCTCCCATTTAGAAATTTACACCAAGACACTCCGTCTAAATCTTCTCCTGTATGAATATAAGGATCAATCAGCCAATCCGGGTAATGCAGCTGAGTATTTTTACAATAATCGATTCCGGAGATAATTCTCATATCCTGTGCTGCCCCCGTCTTCAGCCACTCCGCGATTTCCTGCATCTTCGTGATGTCATTAAGATACTTCACCGTTGGCCTCTCCATAATTCGCTCAAAGATTTTAACAATCTCATCATCCGTAGCTTTTTGCAATCCAAACTGCGGAATGCCATCAATGATACATAGACGACCTCCCTGAGCTGTAAATTCATCCAGTAGTTGAGCAAGAGGAAGCGCGATTATCTCACACATAGGAAGAATGAAGCTTCTGTATTCTAAGCCAGTAAACCAGTTCGTAAATCGATCGCCTTGTATCTCAAAGTTGCCAGTAGCATCACCGGGAAGAACGGTGTAATCTATATTGTACTCTAATAATCCATTCAGTAGAAATTGTTCCTTTTTATCAATATCCGCAGCCCGTTCATCCAGAATAATCGGACCCTTATGGTAACCATGGGTAAAGCCCTGATCTGCCAGATAGTGCAGCCAGAAGGTCTCCACCGGGTGGTAAACAAGTACATCTGCCTGCCTGACGCTCTCACTCATCATGCCATAAATTCTGCGGCACATGGCATTTGCTTTCGCCATCCGATCCCACCCACTCCATTGAAAGAACTGGGACGGTGGCCAGTCATTCTTTCTGAAATCTCTGATTGAATAGAAAAATCCATGGTTAGTGATGGTCTGAACCCCTTGGGAATATAACCAGGATATCATCCTTATATACTCTTCAAAGGTCAAATCCCAGCCGCAGGCAGCGAATACTTCGCACACCAAGCCACGCTTGCCATAAACCTCTGCTGCAGAAGCAGCAAATTTAATATTCAGACTTCCAATCCCTTTCCCAAGATGGTCAACACCAGGCCTGCTCACCGCTCTAATCTGCCTCATAAAATCCCCGCTGAAGCGTACATGACCTGCCATGGTTTCTTCTCCGAGGAGATGCGGGCAATAATCAATTCTATGCTCCTCACACCACTTTTTAATTACAGAATGATAGTTCTCCCGGTAGAGATCAGCGATGACATCATAGTAGTCACAGCGGGTTCGACCCGCCTTTACTCCGGGTATCACCAGTTCCGGCAGATGTTCCTCCAGCTTATAACCCTTTCTGCGCTCAAATTCCTCAAGGAGTATATCACTCCATGGAAATGCATGACAGAACCTTGTCTCGTCATTAAAGCTAGCCGTAATAACATTTCCAAAGGCTTCAGGGAAATGCTTGTAATACTCCTCATAGGTTGTTTTCACAAAAAAATTGGTTGCCTCTGAATTTAGATAGTCCGGATTTAGCTCTCCTCCTTCTGCAAAAGGTTCCATCATAATTCTGGCTTCATAAACAAGGATATCTCTATCACATAAAATTTCAAAATCTAACTCAGCTAAGGAAAACAATACTCCCGAATCACTCTCCGGTTGAAACTGGCTGTTATCAATTGACTTGCCCGTCTTGGCGTCATAGCAGAATAGGTTCTGTATCTTCCGCTTTGCCGGACTGTAGTTTGCCATTGCTTCTGCGTTACTAAGCTTTGATGGTCTTAGGGTTCCCGGCTGCTTTCGAAATCTGGTGTTTGCAGGTACGAAGAACTTTTGAATCAGTAGATATTTTTCCCGGTACTGTTCCTGTTTTGTTACTATCCCATTGGCCGTTCCTGCGGGCCAATTGAACTCATCGTAGATCCACAACAGTTCGCCCTTCTGCTTTTTATATTCAATGACGGTTTTTATATGTTCCATCCATTCCTGATCCAGATATCCTCCGACAAAGCCCGTCCTTGCATGAGGCGCATTGCAGGCGATGCCTGCATCTGTCATTAGCTTCATCTGATGTTCCAACTCTGATTTTTCTAGTTTGTCATTCCAAAACCACAAAGGGACCTGGGCTTCGTCATATTCTTTTTTGTGTTCTGGATGCATGAAGTCTTTCTTGTCCATCCTATTATCCTCCCTATTGGTTAAAGTGCTTCTGCTTATAAGCCATTTTTGATTAACGTGCTATAAGTATAAAAAATAAGAGGGCAAAGTTATATCATTTATCTTTGCCCTCTATCATATTTCTTAGATTTTTACAATTATTTAAAATTGTTTAAAATTATTTAATATTATTTTTAAACGTATTATTTAAAATTTTCTTTCCCGAATCTTTCTTTGTACTGAATAGGCGTCATATCCGTATACTCCTTGAATACTTTGCCAAAATGACTCTGAGTAGCAAATCCAAGATAACTGCTAATGGACTTACAATCAAAGGGGGAATACATGAGGAGATTTTTCGCTTTATCCACCTTTTCATTAAGGATATACCTAGTGATTGTAATTCCTTCTGTCTTTCGAAACAAACTTGACAGATAATCCGGATTCATATACAGTTCCTTTGCTAAATATTGAACCGTAATTTTTTCATGCATATGTTGGTATATGAGCTTCTTGCATTGCTCCACAATCTTATTTTCACTTGCACCTGTTCCCATTTTGGTTTTATATTCATGAACTAGCCTTGTAAAGTAGCGAGCCATTTCCATTCCATGTTCTTTCAATTCCTCTTCATTCTCAGCCTCATCAATTTTAATAGCCCAGCCCTCCACTACAGCAAAGGCTTCTTCTGGTATAATACCTCCATCAATTGCACTTCGGGAGTATATGGCCAGGGCACAAAATGCCACATTTTTAAGTGACCGGAGCGGATCCCTTGACAAAACCCCAAAGCTCCCACCATAAGGCTCCCTAATGCACTGTTCCATACCTTCTATATTTCCGCTTCGGATACATTCTAATTCCCGTCTCTCCTTAAAGTAGGAATTATGAAGTGCATTATTTTCCTGCCGAATAAATTTTAATCTGGCAATCTCCTTGGAAACCTCTGAATAATCACTCATACAACCAGTCCTCCTTTTATTGCATATGAATCAATAAAAAATCACATATAATGTATAGAAACGAAGTTAGTTTTTACCCTCGTTAACATATAATATTACAAGATAATTTCTGAGGATAGAGATGAACGGGAATTGCAATCAAGTTATCACGAGTGAAGAGTATGTTGATCTTATTACTGACCCTGAATTACAGCTCAAGGGAGATCTAAACAATCTTGAGCTTTGTCATATACCGATAGACTCCTCATTTGTTTCCGCATATATATCACAAAAATATATGCCTCCGAATATATTGAATGCATTTGGTTATAGAGCATTCCCCAGAATATTTGGATTATTAAGCACGGGCAGCCTAGAAAAAACCGGTGTTACAAAACTACGTAATGTCCCGGGGCTTGGGCTACGCGGGCACGGTGTTCTAATTGGTATTGTTGATACCGGTATCGACTATACACACAAAGCCTTCCTACGTGCTGACTATACTACAAAAATACTTTCCATCTGGGATCAAACTATACAAAGTGAAGCTTCTCCCAGTGGTTATTTCTATGGTACAGAATATACCCAGTCGCAAATTAATCAGGCATTACAACATTCTGCCCCTTATAACCTCGTACCAACAAATGATGAAATCGGGCACGGTACCTTTTTATCAGGTATTGCTATGGGAAACGTAGACCCCTACGAAAGATTCTCCGGAGTTGTTCCTGATGCTGAGCTTGTCATGGTTAAATTAAAGCCCGCCAAGCAATTTTACCGTAATTTATACCTAGTGGCTGAGGACGCTATTTGTTATCAGGAAAATGACATTATGTTAGGTGTAAAGTATTTAGTAGGAATTGCTGCACGATACAACCGCCCCATATCCATTTGCATCGGCCTAGGAACAGCTCAGGGTGCCCATGATCAGAACGGGCCTTTAAGTACTTATTTGTCTTCCCTGGCACAGATGAACGGTATCGCTGTTACCGTTGCCGCTGGAAATGAAGGAAATACGAGGCGACACTTTGAAAGTATTATGCAATCCGGTACGAATGAGGAAACAATCCAATTAAATGTTGGCCCGAATGAAAAAGGATTTGTATTAGAAATATGGGGTGATTCACCTGATATCTATGCAGTAGGCCTCCTGACACCGAGCGGAGAATATATCCCTCCGATCTATCCACGTTTAAAAGAGCAAAGAACCCTTAGCTTTATCTATGAGCCAACGATAGTTGAAATTATGTTCCAATTGTTGGGATCACGCTCTGGTGCTCAATTAGTACTACTGCGATTTGATAAGCCTACTGTGGGAATTTGGAGTATTTTAATAAAAAAAATTAGTGGGGGACTAGATTTCCACTATAATATGTGGCTCCCTTCCGGCCAATTTATTGGACCGGATTCCTATTTCTTAATGTCCTCACCATTTACAACTTTAGTATCACCTGCAAATTCGAACTTAACTATTATTGCTACTGCTTATGATATCGTAAATAATAGTCTTTTGCTTAGTGCAAGTCGTGGATTTACGAGAACAAATCAATTCGCACCATCCTTTGCTGCTCCCGGTGTTAATATCCTCGGCCCGGCACCTGGTAACACTTATACTACAATGTCCGGAACCAGTGTTGCTGCTGCACACACTGCCGGTGTCGCCGCCATGCTCTTCGAATGGGGAAAAACTCTGGGAGCTATCTCATATATGAATGGAACGGATATTAAAAATCTTTTAATACGAGGTGCGCAACGAACCCCCGGCGATGTCTATCCAAATCGTGAGTGGGGCTATGGACAACTGGATATTTATCACACCTTTGATATTTTGAGAGGTACCATTCGGTGATCCTATTTCTTCTCCTTATCATTATCTATTATGAGAAAGTTAAATTGATAATCATATAAATATGCCGATAGCTCCGAGACAATTTTTTCTTTTTCCTCTAATGTACATTTAATATGTATTATTTTATTGCCTTCATCAATTTCTTGCTCCATGATCAACTCTCCATATGTCTTTTATTAGAATTATCCACCCTCCTAATCGTCTGTGGACACTAGGAGGATGGATCAATCTTTTCATCTTTACCACCAGGAATAATAGGGGTTGCTTCTTGATTTCTTACCTCTTGCTTCTGTACCCGCTGCATCCCGTGGATTACTGTTAGTAGCACTGTTCATACTATTACTTGTACTAATATCACTGCTGTTATTCACATTTACACTTGTATTATTTGAATTTCTTGTACTGAGCTTCTTGGGCATATGATCTACCTCCTATTTACATTTTAATATTAACTGTTTCTAATATTATCTGTAAATTAAATAGAATCATTCTACCAATTACATGTAATCGTGCTTATCAAGAACTTCTTTATACTATACGATATTTTCAAATATTATAATTACTTCTACTGTAAGTCTCATTTTCAACATCCAAAAACTCCTGATATGGTTGCCCATTATCATAGCACCATAACGAAATTAGTTTTGGCTGTACTTCTAGCACTACTTCACTTTCTATGTGGGAATACTTCTCATAGGAACCTTGAAAGCACTCCTTATATCGATTTGTAAAGTCACTGTTTTCATTACTCAGTGGATGTCCTACTTCTTTACATATTCCTTCTATTTGTATGTTATTAAAGCATAATGCTACTTTTGGATTTTTAATGATTTGATTATATTTTAGAAACTGTCGATCCGTTTGAAAATAAAATTTTTGATCCAAAACAATAACACTCATAGAACGAGCAGTTACTCTGTCCTCATTTGACGTTGCTAAACACATAATTTGACTTTGTCCTAATTTCTCATAATACACCCTATGTTCAGCATTTTTAAACACTTCGGAAACCTCTTCCTATAATCTCTGTTGTATTATTTGCAACTACAAAAGCACTATGATCAATCTCATTAACCTTTTTCTTTAATCGAATTGCTTCTATTCTCTTGCATACGGTTATGATGACTCTCCTATCCTCTCCGGTATAAGCCCCAGTCGCATCGATCACAGTAGCACTATGCTTCATATCAGTAATAATATATTTGCAAATCTCATCTGGCTGAGTGGTGATAATCATGAAGGATTTACACATGTCCAGACTTTCCACTACCGAGTCAACAACAAAGGCTTTTGCAAACAGTCCGAGGAGTGAGAACAGTCCTGTTTTGTAGTCGAATACAATAAAGGTAGATACTGCAATCAGGAAATCAGTCATCAATAAGGTTTTTCCTACATCCAGCTTCGTGTATTTTTTTAATATCAAAGCCACGATATCAGTTCCTCCAGAAGAGGCATTGGAATGAAACAAAATTGCAGATCCGAAAGCTGTCAGTAAAATAGCGTATACCAATTCCAAAAATGGTTGATCGGTGATTGGTTTTGTTATTGGTACAAGGATTTCTAAAACCCACATAGACAATGAAAACAGCATACTGCTGTATACTGTATAGATAGCAAAGCTTGACCCTAAGAACGAAAGTCCAATCATCAGTAATAATACATTAATAATCATGATTAACATTCCTGGTGTCACATTTACATTCGGTATAATTTTTCCAAGAACCGTTGCGATACCTGAAACCCCTCCGGTGGAAAATCCGTTCGGTATTTTAAATAAGTACACCCCGAAGGTAATCATTAAGGTTCCCAGAGTGATTTTTAGATATTTCATTATCGTTTGCAAAACTAGCTCCTCCCACATAATCAATCTATTGTTTATCTATCCGTTCAGCCTGCTGTTAACCCGGTATGGTATCTTCATGCTTGTCTTTTCTTTTATTATAACAAAATCCTCGATATTAAAAAACAAATTTCGAAGTAAAATCTATGTACAGATACTAAGTTTATTTACTCTTTCCTTAATCCTCTTAAAACATTAACTCCTCTATTATAGACTCCTTGCTATTTATATACAAATGTTATTTTATGTTATACACAACTTTACTTTAATAGAGCAGATTTAATTGCCCAGGGCTTACTCGCCGATTAATAAGATTAATTATATTCTTCATAATAAAATAACTCTTTCATGCCATTTTATGTCCTTTAACATTGTTATTGGAAAAATGGTGAAAGAGTTATCTATATTTTTTTAAAATTATGCCTGTACCAGCTTGTAATAAACCTTCGCTGTCCAAAGATATATTAGGGCGTAAATGATTCCAAATATAATGACAGTACCTATGGTACATAAAATAAAGAGCTGTGTATTAACCATGGAAAACATCTGTAACAATTCAGAGATAACACCAAAGGCAAAACAAATATGAATCACTGCGCCAAGAATGGGCAGGAAAAATACCATAATAATTTGTCTATGGATGGTGCCCTTAACCTCTCTCCTGCTTAAGCCTACCTGCTGCATGATTTTAAACCGCTGGTTATCATCAAACCCTTCCGAAATCTGCTTATAATAGATAATCAGTACCATTGCCATGGTGAATAAGGCTCCAAGAAAAATCCCGAGGAATAAAAATCCTCCATAAATCGCATAGAACACATCTTCAGATGAATGGCGGCTTTGTAAACCGCCCAAGTTCTCATAGGTATTCGGTAACACCTTCTTTAATTCTTTTACATATGCCAGGGCATCCTTACCCGATCCCTCAAGATTGAAATTACATGTATACGTTAGACTATCTCCATATTTATTCTTTACATCTTCACTGCTGTAATTCAGGTTGCTCAGTATTTCTTTATTACTAACCACAATAAAATAACTGTCCAGTAGGGATTCTGTTCCTGTTTCTGCAAATTCAGGATAAGATATAGTGCCTTTGATGACAAAACTCTCATCTCCCAATTTCAGACTTCCATCTGATACTAGATCTCCACTTGCGTAAACCAAAATTTCATTTGTCTCTAAGGCTTCTGACGCATTCGTCAAACGATTGAAATCCTCCAAGGATACCATATCAACTATAATCAGATTTTCATTTGCTGCATCCTGCTGCCCAAGTGTAGAATTAGTAATAATCTCTATCTGGGCGCCATCCCCTATCCCAATGCATCCAAGTCTATGATAATCTGTATAGTCCTGTAGCTCCAGATCATATTCTTGACCAAGTTCTACAAGATTCTTCCTAATTGCTTCTCCATCCTGATTCATTCCCTCAAAGTCAATCATTACATCTCGAGGAAAACGATTATCTAAAAGATCATCCTTACCAATATAAAGACAAACTGTTGTTGACATAATAACGAGTACCATCGTACTTAGGATGCAGATATTTGCCAACCCGATCGCATTTTGCTTCATGCGATAAATCATACCGGATACTGCAATAAAATTTTTGGATTTATAATAAAAGCGTTTGTTCTTCCGTAGGATTTTCAATAACACTATGCTTCCTGCCGTAAAAAGCAGATAAGTACCGATAATTACAAGTAGTACTGCTACGAAAAAGAGCGTCAGTGCCTGTAGTGGTGATTTTACAGTAACCGCAATGTAATAGCCTGCTGATAAAGCGATAAGTCCAAGAATTGTGATAATCCATTTTGTCTTAGGTTCCCGTTCTCCGACCTGCCCTCCTTTTAGAAGATCTATTCCTTTTGTCCTTCCAAGCATCCAAAAGTTCGCAATCAAGGTTAGCAGGAAGATAAGAAAAAATAGGATCAATGTTTGAGTCAGGCTCACAGCAGACATTGAAAATTGAACCGAAACATCAAAATGAATTACATTCAAAAATAGTAAGAACATCAAACGACTCAAAAGAATCGCACCAGGAAGACCAATGACCATACTTCCCAGCCAGGAAAATACTGTCTCAAAAAATAATATTTTTGCAATATGACGTTTTTCCATTCCAAGAATGGAATATAAACCCAGCTCCTTCTTTCTGCGCTTAATCAAAAAGCTGTTGGTATAGAATAAAAAAATTACTGCAAAGATTGCAATGATTCCAGTCCCAAGCTCCATAATCATCTTGAGGGAATCTCCACCCGGCATCTTTAGAAGTCCTTCATTCTGGGAAATGCTGCTCATGATGTAGAAGGTCATAACAGAACAGATGGCAGTAATCAGGTATGGAACATAGATATTAGCATTCTTCTTCAGATTTGAAAGTGCTATTTTCGGATAAAAAAGCTTATTCACCTCGAGTACCTCCTGTTGCAATGATGGTCAAGGTATCTGATATCTTTTGATACATCTCCTCCTGAGCCATAGCCCCACGATAAATCTGGTGAAAAACTTCTCCGTCCTTAATAAAGAGAACACGACTGGCATGACTTGCCGCGGTGGTGCTATGTGTTACCAACAGAATAGTCTGCCCATCATAATTAATCTCCGAGAAAAGCTCCAGTAGCTGGGTAGATGATTTGGAATCCAAAGCTCCGGTTGGTTCATCGGCAAGAATCAGTCTTGGATTGGTAATCAGAGCTCTCGCTACAGCTGCTCGTTGCTTTTGACCGCCGGATACCTCATATGGGAATTTCTCAAGCAGCTCCCGAATACCTAGCTTACCGGAAACCTTGTTTAACCGTTCCTCCATTTCACTATAACCCATACCTGACAATACCAGCGGCAGAAGAATGTTATCCTTTAAAGAGAAAGTATCCAGAAGGTTAAAATCCTGAAATACAAATCCGAGATGCTCCCTTCGAAAAGCACTTAGCTGATTGTCCTTAATTTCTGCAATATTTTTGCCTTCCAAGAGAACTGCCCCTCCCGTTGGTTTATCCAGTGCAGCCAAAAGATTTAACAAGGTTGTTTTACCCGAGCCGGATTCACCCATAATCGCTACATATTCGCCTTTTTCAACCGCAAAGGTCACATCTGACAGCGCTTTCACCTGATTCCCTCCAAAGCGAGTCGTATATATTTTTTTCACATTTTTCACATCCAGTAATGACATTTTAACTCCTCCGTTCATCGTTATGTCATTAGTTTAAACTAGCTTTGATGCTGCTGCCATAACTTAACCTTACAATCACCCCTTGTAATCTTACATTTCTGTAAGGTTGGAAGATATCCTTTCGCCAATCTTAACGCCTTTACCTAAAGGAGGAAACCTTAATCCATATATATTTTCTTTGTTTGCAAATCAATACGAACCCTTGTCCCATTTCCAACCTCAGATTCCATTGCAATACTATGGGATAAACGCTGTAGAATTTCCTTACACAGATACAATCCAATTCCGGTAGAACTCTGATTTAAGCGGCCGTTGTAGCCGGTAAAACCTCGTTCAAATACTCTCGGTATATCCTCCCTACGGATGCCAATTCCGGTATCTTCAATTACTAGGGTCATATCCCGCTCGGGATCCATATAGATATGAATTCCACCTGATTTTGTATACTTAATGGCATTGGAAAGTACCTGCTCCAGTACGAAGAGAAGCCATTTTTCGTCGGTCAGCACCTTTCCCGGAAGTTCCTCCAGTTTCATAGTCAGTTTTTTATGAATGAACATGGAAGCATACTTACGAATTGCCTTCTTGACCATTTCTTCCAATGGATATTCCTTTAGCAATAGATCCTGATTCATCGTCTCCATCCGTAGATAGCAAAGTACCATTTCTACATACTGTTTAATTTTAAATAATTCCTGTCGCAGCTGCTCCTGGTCTAAATCATCACCAGTCTGAAGCAATAGATCCATGACAGAGATCGGAATTTTAATCTGATGCACCCACATGGAATAATAGTCCATCATATTCTTTTGACTTTTATCCTGTTGCTGTTGTATGGAGTCATACTGCTGCTCCATTAAATGGATGATGTCCTGATAATCCCTTTCTATCAGATCATATAATTCCTGATGAGATACACAAAACAAAGGAATATCCTCCTTTTCCCTTTGTTTTTGCAATTCTTGTATTTGATTCCTTAAAGCATTATGTCTCTTGATATAATTGAGAGCATCTCCAATGATGAGAAGTAGCGAGAAGAAACCTGACAGTAGGAGGGCATTTACCAATAGGTTCAAGTTCAGATGAGAAAGAAATGCCGTAGAAATCACGGTTCCATGATATAATACCAATATAATGAAAAGGAGCTTTTGTTTCTTTAGATATTCCTTGATATTCCACCATAGCTCTGTCTGCATTTATTACGCCCTTTCTTATTGATCCTAATTATTCTCCAATAAAATATCCAATTCCTTTTTTTGTAGTTATAAAGTCTGTAAGACCTGTGTCCTCCAGTTTTCTTCGTAAGCGAGTCATATTCACCGTTAGGGTATTATCATCAATAAAACTGTCACTTTCCCACAGACGCTTCATAATCATCTCCCGGCTGACTACCTTCCCTTTATTCTCCATGAGAAGCTGAAGAATTCTAAAATCATTTCTAGTCAGATCTACTTTTATATCTGCGTAGGTCAGGCTGGTATCTCCCAGATTCAGAATGGCTCCTTTATGTTCCAATACCTCCAGCACCCCCTGGTAGGAATAGCTTCTTCTTAACAATGCCTGAACCTTTGCTACAAGCACCGTCAGATCAAAGGGCTTTCCAATGAAATCATCACCACCCATATTCATTGCCATTACGATATTCATATTATCATTGGCAGAAGAAAGAAATACGATTGGCACCTTCGATATTTTGCGAAGTTCTCCGCACCAGTGGAATCCATTATAAAAGGGCAGGCTGATATCCAGCAGCACCAATTGTGGATCATATGCAAGAAAGATCTCCTTTACATACTGAAAATCCTCTACGTATTCTGCCTCAAAGCCCCACAGTCTCAGATAGTCACTGACGGCCTTAGCTATTGTTATGTCATCCTCTATGATTAAAATTTTATACATAAAAAGCCTCCCAACTTATGATTCCTTTGGAGTAATTTTAACATACTTCTCCAGTTCTCACAAGTTTGGGAGACTAATCCAATTCGCAGAGCTAAGATAGCTGCTTCGCTATCTTCCCTCCGCTAACTCTTCTAACATTACTGCTTAAAATATTTTCTACGCTTGATATCTAAATGTATCCCTTATAACTTAGCTGCATGGTATGTAGCATTAATCACTGCCCAGGTTTGAGGTCCATAGTCCATGATACTCCAAACACTTATGCCCTTAAGGTGATATCTTTTAACTAAATCCAAAATACTAATTATTGTTTTAACGTCCTTAAACCAGACTAAATGTTCTATTCCATTCATTATATAATAGAAATAAGGAGTTTGGGTTTCCTCATCAAACATAATATTCACCCCCAAGTCATATGCCAGATTTAGAGATGAGGTATTTGTAAGTGAATTGACATTGGATTCATCTTCAATATAGGGCAATTCCCAATCATATGCAACTCTTGTAATACCCACAAGTATTTTCTCTGGCGGAATTTGAGTAACTGCATATTGGACATATTTTTCAAGGAATTTGATCGTTGTTTGTTCTACCAAAGAGATATAAGCATAAGACCATTGGTAGGAAATAAGAATAACTCTATCTGCTATCTGGCCAATCTGGTAAAAGTAAGTTGTGTCATTATTACCTTTCGGCATAAATCCATAGGTGGAGGGCACAATGGTAATGATCACAATATAACCTTCCCTCTGCAAGAGGACTTTTATTTCTGCCATAAGATTTATATAATCTTGCAAATCCTCCTCTAGGATAAATTGACATCCAAAGTTTACTCCCGATAAATTGCTTTGTCTTAAGACCTGTATAATATTATTAATGTAATTCTCACGAGCATTTATATCGTTTAATATATTGTGAGTTATTGCATAATCCCCTGTTCCTTGAGTACTTAAAGTGGAACACATCATTAAAGGTGCAACACCGTATTCTCTTGCAATTTCGATAATCTCTTCGTCCTCTGGTACCATGATATCTCCGGTTGCCGTTATTTGATATCCTGGAATAGTTAAATAAGTCAAAAATGGTAACGTTCTTTTTAATATATCAATATCAATGTACGGAAAAGCATAACCATTTACTTCGATTTCACCTTCTTTTAAATAACTAATAATAACTTCTTCTCCTATATTTAAGTAGAACCTATCGGTAAGATACGGATTGTTTTGCAACAGTTGAATCATCGATACTCCATATGCTTCAGCTATGCTTTGAAGTGTATCACCGCTCTGGGCGTAATAGACTATTTCCGGATCAGTTATTACTAGATTTTGTCCAACAACTAAATTATCATCTGGTTGTGTGATATTTTGCTGGTGTATCCGCGTATATGGAACATTAAATTTTTCAGCTATTGTATCTATTGTATCCCCCGGTTGAACTGTATAGACAGTCATATTGCCCTCACATTATTATTTATACTATTATATGTTATGTGATAAATATGGATAGTGTTAACGTACTTATTCATCTCCATTCATAAATTTGAATTTGATACTTGAGACAAATGAATAAATTTTTATTTGTTAACCCATTTATCATAATTCTTTCATGCCAATTACGAATAGCAAAAGGAAGGTATTTGCTACCTTCCCTTAATTACATTTCTATTTTTATAATTTCATATTGTGAATAAATTATGACCCATAATTGCGGATAATAAATCATCATATTCCAAATTGCGCCCCCATTAAGACCTGCGTTTACAATTAATGTATCCAATGCATTAATCGATCTTGCATCAAGAAACCAAACGATATGTTGTGAGTAACCAGCGATCAATATCTCATCATAGTAAAAATAGGGCGTTTGGGATTCCTCATCAAACTCAATAACAGCACTATAATCATATGCCAAATTATATGCTGAATACAGGGTAAGGGAATTTGCAATCGTTTTGCCCGGTATATAGGGTAGTCTCCATTCATATCCAATAATTGGTTTACCCATAATTATTTTATCCGCCGGAACTTGAGACTCAATTAGATACTCAACCAAAGTTTCTATATGATACATATTACAAACCGGTTCAGGCGGGCCATAATTTGTACCCCATACAAATTCTAAAAATACTAAACCGTTGGCATACTTACTAAACTCAGTATAATTGATTTTCTGTAAAACCACCTCATTATTAACCTGAGGAATATCATAATTAATGGTAAGAAAAAATAATCCTTCTTGTCGAATGCGATTTGCTATTCTTTCTGTAAAATTCAAATAAAAAGATTGATTATCTTCACTCAAGTAATTAAATATGAAATTAACACCATAATATCCCTTCTCTTTCATAATTTTAATAGCATTATCAATAAGTATGTCTTGATATTCTTGACTTTGTAAAATACTTGAGGCAGCTTCATAATTAGGCTCTCCTTGTAGTGACAGCGTGGTAATCACCATAAGGGGAATTACTCCATATTCTTTGGATTTATTAATAACATCCGTATCATCTTGATATGTAATGATATCGCCATTTGCTGCCGTGGTATAATTTAAAATTGAAATATAAGTTAAATTAGGTAAGATTTTAAGAAGTGTATCTTGTTTAATATAAGGATAGGCAAATCCATTCATAGTAATACTACCTTTTGTATTATAGCTAATTACTAAGGTTTCTCCCGGATAAATGTATTGCCGTTCGGAAAGAAATGGATTATTTCTCAATAATTGCATTACTGATACTTGATAGGTATCTGCAATCGTTTGTAAGGTATCCCCCTGCAGTACCGTATGGGTTTGTTTCGGATATGCAATTACGATCGCTTGACCTATCACTAAGTTATATGGATTGCTCAAGCCATTGTCCTGTATTAGCTTCTCAATAGTAACACCATATTTATCAGCAATCGAAGTAATCGTGTCACCTTGTTGGACTATATATATTTCCATAGCTATTCTCGAATTGCGCGTTGTTATAAATATATGATTGCGATAGATAAATATTGAATAATTCTACAGAAACTTATTGCTTTTACTTTGTCATGTATCATTAACATCACGTTCAAAGTTTATGAACTGCCATACCTTCATTTGTAAAGATATCAACAAATTACATTACTTGACAATAAGGCAAATTCATGGTAGCTTTAAAATATAAAATTACAGAAAGGAAGGTGACGTCATGCTTTATATGAAACAAAAATCAAATAATAATAAATTATATCCGTGTTCTCTGAAATGGTATGGCGTTATAATCTAGTGCCTTCCATTTAATTCGTTTTGATGCCCGGGTAATTACCCGGGCTTTTTTTACGTCTATTATTAAAAATATATTTAAAACTATTCGTCTATTTTTAAGAATATATTTAAAACTATTATAGAAGGGTGAATTCAAGAAAATGAAAAAGAAAAAATCAAATTTATTGATACTTACAAAAGAATCTAAGGAAGAGCGAAGGAAACGAGTTTCCTGTGGCATTAAATACCGTGCGGCCGTTTTTGAAAATAAGAAAAAGCGGGAAAAATACAAATATGACTTTAGAGAGGAATGATATGAATAAATCACAGTTTAAGTATGATTTTCTGAGAGGTTTGGGGTCTGCGTTAATTGCACTGAGATACGGGACTACAGCCTGAAGCAATTTCATAAAATTGTAATGTATGGCTGTCTGCATTACACAACTTATCCGAACCTTTACTGAAAAGATAAAACTTCCTCATTAGAGGTAGTCGCTTCATTCAATATAAGCAGATAATTAAACAGTAAAATGCACCCATGTATGAGTGCATTTTACTGTTGTTTTCGTTAATTATTCATTTGCTTTATTATTATAAATTGGCTTTATTATTTTCAACTTCTCTTCAGCCGACAAAGCGTCATAATTAAGTTAAAGCTGCGTTGTAAACAACCCTTTGAGCTTATACACAACATCATCACTATCAGCATCAATACAGTATCCTTCGTTGATATCTGACAGCTGCCTCAAATCACTCAAATCTGCTTCAAAGCCTACACCATATATCGGTATTTCAAGTCCGTTAACAAGGCCTTTTACATCATACAGAGAAAGTCCTTCGTTCTGCTCACCATCACTCAATACCAAAATTCTGATCTTAGCATTTGGCACCGCTTCTTCCTGTTTAATGGCCATGTCAAGAGCGACCGTTAATGCATTGTTTGTTGCCGTTCCGCCGGCAGCATCCATATCGCTTATGGCTCCTGCAAATAGCGCCTGTTGCTTTGGATTAAACTTATCAATCGGCAGATCAATCGTTACATCATTTTCTGAGCTGTAGCTTACAAGACCAATGTAGTTCGTATCGTTAACATACTGCATGGAATTTTTCAAAGCGTCCTTTACTCGTGCTAGTTTTTCTCCCTCCATTGAGCCAGATCGATCAACAATAAAGACAGAAATAACGGGATTGCCGCCGTCTTTATTTTCTTTCCACAATTTAAGAGCAGCTATGACTTCATTTCCAGTGAATTGATTGCTCGTACCCTTGTAGTCATCATATTGGTTGAACCCCAGTGATGATGCTGACTTTTGAGCGTTGTCTGACTCACAAAACTCAGAAAACATCTGAAGCACTTCATTCTTTTCAGTAGAAATATTCCCTAGGGAATACAACGGACTATCATGTCTGCTGCCGCATGGAGAAAATACCCAGCTAGACAACTCCGGATAAGAGGAAAATGCCTGTGCTTCCATAATAACCGCATTTAAAATTCCCTTTTGGGCAACTTTAGCCATCTCAGCAGTCGTAGGTGAAGCCGCCGGAATCAGTGATTCATATTGCTTCAGCGCTGAAATAGCATTGTCTGAAAATGGGTTGGAAGGATCTAGCGCCCGAAGTTCTTGCAGATAGATATTCAACCCTGTACTGGAAACATTAGGATCTGTGTGTCCTAGAACAATATCTCCTTCCAGAGATGCCTTAACCACATTTTCCATGGTAACGGTTCCGTATTTTTGTATGTAGCTATCGTATGCCTCTTTCTGCATCAGGATCCCGGCTACATTGCCAGTCATCCTATCTGAAATTTTCTCAATTGGTACTCCTGTTGTTTCGATCATAGAACTCCAGATATCATTTGCAGGAGTGTACGCGTCGGGTACATATGCCTTTGTCTTTATATAATCATAGGCTAATCCAGATGCAATGGGTCGAATAGAAACAGAAACTGTTAGACCGTTAATTTGAAAATTCTGATCGTTAAACGCCTTTGCCTGAAGGTCTAGCCATCCGGAAGCATTACTGCTTGACTTTTCGGTTGAACTGAAAATCTCTACGTTGATAGCACCTAATCCATTAATACTTAGAGGATATTTATTAATGTCCGGCAGCTCATTCACTGCATCCTCAGTACCAATCCAGCTCGTGTCCGCTTTATGCGTAACGTTCCTACTTGTTACTTTATTACCTGAAATATACGCGTTCAGTTTTTCAATTGCCTGATCATAATTGAGTGACTCTTCCTGCTTGGAGGCTGATGAACACCCAAATAGAGATACTGTTAAAAGAATTG
>JAQZBD010000115.1 GCA_029239235.1 Herbinix sp. | reverse complement strand
CATGTATATAATTTGAATGCGGACGGAAGCGACCCAGGGTGTCCGTACTGTAAGGCGTGGCTTTCCTCACTTACTCTCGTCATACCTAGTGATGGTAAGCTGACAATCTACCGAGGGACAAACCTTGATGCAAATGGGGTGGAACTAAATGCTTTATACTTGGATGGATATCTGGAAACCGTAACAGGAGGATATGAAGACAACCTGGATAAAGACTACATAGGAACACAGACTGTTACGATAGGGTATAAGGGAAAAACAGTATCTCTTACCGTAACAGTGAAGAGGAACCTTACAAGGTGTACTGTTTGTGGAAGATATTATGAATTATATGCAGATGATTCCGACCCGGGATGTCCCTATTGCGCCGCAAAAACACCGGTCTTTACGGGAAATGTACTGGAATACAAGAAAGAAAAATATACAGATGATATCTTAAAGGAACTCTATGAGGGTGATGGAATCTACTATTTCTCCAGAGAGGATTATTTGAAAATATCACTGACCAACAGTACTAGGAGTCCGGGCGGAAGGATGAACTCCTTGCTATATAAATCCTTATCAGAAGAAAATATTAGGACGGAGGATGGCGGCTTTATCCGTGAAGATGGTCAGTAAATCAAGAGGAGAGGAAGAATTGTGAAATTAAACCATTTTTTATTAGTGTTTGTAATTATCGTAATTTCAACAGTGGTGATTCTGGACATTAAAACAGACAACCTTAAGGCAGCCATAAAGGATAAGAAACAGATTGACCAGAATCTTGATAATGCCATCGATGACGGGATATCATCCTTCGTAAGGGTAGAGGATGATTCCCGAATGATTGTTGATAAAGGCTCTGCAGTCAACAGTTTTTTCATTTCTCTTGCATCTTCCTTCGGTGTCCTGTCCGATCAGCAGGCAAAAGAGAAACTTAATCTTTATGTACCTGTCGTATGTGTTACAGTAGAGGATGGTTATTATATCTTCTACAGTGATACATATACCGGAACTGATGGGAAGACTTATGCAACCAAGAGATGGTCAGAGAAATTCCCGTACTATTATGAGGACGAAGAATTTATATACGGATTTACTCTGGGAAACCAGGTGACATTATACGATAAGAATTGTCTGCTGGATCCCTCCGGTAACCAGAAAATATTCATCATGGATTACCATGACCTCCAGAACAATGAAGAATATGCCGCCTTCCGTGCTTCCAGACCAAATAATATGATTTTATCTGATGCAAAGTATTCAGAAATAAAAAACGGTACACTTGTAGGGCTTATACAGGATTCCATGGGATATTATACAAGCAGACACAACAGGATAGCTGCACAGTTTGGCATTACCTATGACTTTGCACTCCCCGCCATTGATAGAAGCGTATGGGAAAGCTATCTGAGCAGGCACAGTATGTTTGTAGTATTCCAAGCCTATCCATATCATGATGGATCGGGAGAAACCTACAGCAGGATTGCTACAGCAGGCGCTAAAGTATCAAAGGTTGATGCTTTTTATCTGGAACAAAAAGGCTGGTACCTGATCTATCACAGGAGTACCTGTCTTGAACTTCAGGGGGACGGTATACTGTTTCTGGATGAACCATTTTTTACAGTAAAAAGTTGTGCAAAGACGGGAGCATACGCATGTCCTAAATGCAATGCTCAGGGAGCATTTGCACCGGATTATATGCCAATTGTTGAGTGATATTAGTGATATCAAATTATGTGATGAAATTACTATTTTAGCAACAAATTAGATTTATTTTATCACTTAAATATACAGGAGCTATGAAAGAATAATGAAGAAAAAGATCTTAATAAAAAGAAGAATAATGAAAAGAAGAATAACGAATATAAACATGATGAAAAGAATAACGATATTTTTAAAGGCTTTATGTACGCTTTATATGCTGGAATTCCCATTTTTGGTTTTGGAGCTCACTAACAATTTGGTATTCAAGAACACCTATTCCATGATGGATTATATGGAAAAGGGAAAATTCATAATACCAGGAGCAGGTTTGATGGCATTAATCTTAAGTGCAGCTGTATTAGCTGCTCTTTGGATATTTCCTAATAGGGTACAGATATCAAAGTGGGATATTGAAGGAAAAGGTTTTTAAATTCATTCGGAATCATTACTTTAAAGTAAAATAATGTAGAATAATAGTGGAAAAGTTTGACAATACATACAATAAGTATATAATAAACATAAGAATCAAAAGTTTTATAACCCTAAAAAACATTGGAACGAAGTAGAGAGGGAGGTAATAAACGTAACGGTGACAAATTAAAAGAAAGTACGGGAATAAATAAAATAACATTTGTAGAATACATTAGCATCCCTACTGGACACTGCAAAATTGTGAGTTGGATAGACTGGAAGGAAGAGAGAGCCTGGACTGTCTTTTAGACATGATGAAATATAAATTGAGGCATGAATGCGTTACCAGAGGCTATTATAAATAGAGAAGTATGTATACTATTTTTTACCTATGAAAGGGGAAAGGGAATATGAAAGAAGGTTTAAAGATTAAGCGACTTATGAGTATTTTAATGGTGGCATTATTGGTTGTTACAACTGCAATGCCTGCTCAAAAAACGAAGGCTGCAGATTATATCAAAGTAAATTCCTTTGTGAAACTGCTGGTCACAGGACTTGAGCTCCCGGTAGATGCAGGTAAAAACGAACCATACATTGAAGCTGCTCTAACCGCAGGTATACTGAAGGACGGAGATTTTAATAAATACACTGGATACCTGACCAGGGCTGACCTTGCGGTACTGGCAAACAGAGCAGATGAGTATCTCAATGGAAATACAGTGAGTGAGAAACTTCTCAGCACGGTCTTGGAGAAGAGGATATCTGACATCAAAAGCGTGGCCCCAGGTAAACGCGAAGATGTAGCCAAGGTTATGGCAAAAGGAATTATCATCGGCTTTAGCAATGGTACATATTCTGAGAACAGGAAATTCAATGGTATGTGGTATGTATCAACGGATGCTGCTAAGTCAGTCATTTCACTCGTGTTGGATCCTAGTAAAAGGTCAAAAATCAGTCCGGACGGACAGTTGATCCGAACAACAAATTTGCCAAAGTATGCTAAACATTATCCTTACATCCTTGCTAGCTATCCAAATAAATATTATGACTGGAAGTTTGAGTATGAGGGTCAGGCGAAAGTTAATCCTAGGACAGATGAAAGAATGCCCTATGTATACATAGAAGAATATGCTTCTCCAAAGGATATAGATAAGATAACAGATTTTGATGATTTTGAATCTGTGAAGGAAAAATATCTTGACATATGGGTTCAAAAAGTTAAGACCTATACTGAATGCGTATTTAACGTTGATTACCGTACCATTGATGAGCAGTGGGTGAACAAACTTTTGTTAGTGGACTATAGTAATGGTCATGATAATATTAAAGCTAAGGAAAAAAAGGATGTGGTAGAGTATATAAAAGAGATGAAAGCAAATAAGACTGTCGTGGAAAGTTCTAAGATAGCAGTGGAGGGTTCATCACTATACTACTTCAGAGGAAGGTATGTATTAAGAGTATATGTTAAGTACCGTATATTATCATCAACAGTAAAATATGGAGCAGATGCAGATACCTTGATCATGGAAAATCCTTATGGAAAGATTCTATATACTAGGGAGCCGATCGTTTGCCTAAAATCATATTCAATAGGTAAGTGGAAAGAAAGTTATTTTGATGTTGAACTTGGATGGTATTCTATTAAAAATCCGGATAATATAGGCGTTATTTATGCAATCTGGGACGAACTAATATATGATAAAAGGAGAATTAATTAGTAATGCAGATGATTAATCGTTATCGGTATTATAAAGTTCGAAAGACTATATCTTTTCTCATAATCATATTTATTATCTGTAATAGTACATGTAATTCTTACACAATAAGTGCTGCAGCACCGTGGCTTACAATAGAGGGCGGTACAAATGGGATTCAGAATACTGAAGTAATGGATGCTACAATTGTACAAAAAGGAATCCATAATAGTGCAGATGAAAAATCCACCCGTTATAAAACATTATATTATAAAATGGCAATTCAAAGGTATAATTTGTCGGAAAAATTTACGACTGGGAATAATGCTAGTATTAATTTTGCCTATGTACCATTTGAGTTCGGTAAAGAAACAGATAATGGGACTACTAAAACTACTGAATATATCATCCGACAGAAAAACTTCATGAAGGCGGCGGCCAATATCGGTGTTACAGGTGACTACATAGTTAGGAACGGCAGTGCCGAAGTGTATTTAAATAACGTATTTGAAATCTTCCAAGGAGGCAATACCCTTGATACCTATGTCTATGGCTACCAGGAAATGCTTGCAGAAGCCCCTTGGAGTTCGGCTACGATTAACTATCTTAAAGGATATTACAATTTTAAATACGTAATCAGTAACAACACTACCTTCAAAGTTAAGGTCATTGCAGTAGATGAGGACGGTAACCTACTCAATTCTAACCTTCTGGGGTATACAAAAAACGCAATTTATGACGAAGTAATCCCACCCTTTACGCTGACCCAGAACACAATATCCGTAGGAGGGGTTTCCTATGAATATACTTCGAAATGGAATTACAGCTATAAAGACCGAGAAACCGGTAGTACATTGCAGAAGGGACCATTCTCAGGAAATTCGGTAAGCTTCCATGCCCCGGATGCTGCCGGTGGTTCAACTCTTACAATAAATATGATATTTGATAAAAAAGAAACTTCATACCAATATAATTCAGTGGCAATCGATGCAGAAGGAAATTACCTACGGCACTTGACCTCGGAGCGTATCAGTGTAAAGTCAGGACAGAAGGTCAGCTATGACCCCATTGACTCTTTTACGAAAGGAACCATGGGTTACAATTTTCAGAATAAATGGTATTTAAAATATAAAGACACAGGTGGCATGGTACAGACCACTGATACAAAAACAACTACAAAGGTCAATAACTACCCCATGCCGGCGGCACAGGATGGATCTCTGGCCACTTTCTATTTTATTTACGATAATAATTCAAGCGGTACGCCAACACCTCCACCTAGTGGTACGGTAACACCGGCTCCGACAGCCTCACCTACCCCGACACCAGCTATTGAGGAGGTGACGGTACCTGCATATGAATCTGCTTATTCCGAATTTACGAAAGCAGTGACTGCAGGCGAGATCCGAGCAGATGACCGTGGAAGCGAAAAGTTCACAGTCACAGCTGGAGTACCGACCACAGAAAGCCTTTACGGACAGGTAACGGCGAAGGAGTATCTAGTCGGATATTTTTTTGAGAAAAAGGTGGGCATCAAGTATTATTCCGTGAGAGTCTCAAAGAATTACAATCTAAGTTGGAAGAGTGCGACACCGACGAGTGCAGTAGGACCCAAAACGCTGACAGATACGGTGACCGTTACCCAGTACATATCTGTACCCAGAGCCTATGGCTACTGGGAGATTATTAATCTTGACTATTATAACATCGGCAGCTCAGTTCTGCGTAACTATGCGCTTCCGGATGGAGTCATCACCATTTCTCCGAACAGGACATACTACAGTCCACCCATCATCAGCTATACCCATGAGACAAATGAGAGCTATCACATCATTCCTCCCAATGAGGCAGTGAATGGTATAACGCTACCCTCCCAGAGTATTTCTGGTGGTACCAGCAGACCATCAGTGCCGTCCGAGGATTTTACTTACTATGCCCTGTCACAGACGGGAAAATGCAAGGTGAGAAGTGATACCCTGGTGTTTGGAGGTCAAACCGTTATCAGCGGCACCATATCAGAAACAGAGGCACCTAATATTAACACGGAAGCGCTTCCACCGTGCACAACTAACACTCACCAAAATGCACTGTATAAAAATGATCAGGTAATCAAGGACATAAAGAGAAATGGTATCTATTCCTCCAGTGGCACCATCACTTATGCAGCAGTAGCTAGGGTAGGTTCATCCAAAGGTGAAACAGCCAGCTACCCCGTAGCAGGCATCAATGACGTGGTAATACATACACCAGTGGTATGCGAGCCTGTCATCAATGCAGACAATGATAAATATGTACAGCTAATTAAGCCCACGGCCGGATGCGTGAACCTTGTACTTGATCCTGATCCAATCTTGTCCGATTTTACGGTACGGATTTCAAATACGGGTTTCCATACCGGTATGCTGGGGTATTACACGCGAGATTTTTCCAGATCCCTACATGATACCATAGCTTCCTATATCGCAGAGAAAAACGGTCTGCTTCGAAATGAGGTGAAATTTCCCTTTGATGTATTTGTGGATGTGGGAAGTGACAGCAACCAGAAGAATGATGATTATATCAAGGCAGGAACCTGGATCACGCTAGGACGTTCCACCGCAAGATTCTACCTGCCAACCTGGATCACGGAGGGTGTCTATACCGCAGATTTCCGCACAGTCGCTGTCAATGGTGAAGATTATATCGACAATACAGAAACCTATGCGAACAGGGACAGAATCCATTATGTGGCTACCGAAACGGTTAAGTTTGAGGTGTCCGGAAGAATTTACGGACTGACCATGTATGATATTACGGATTATCCGTTGTGGAAGGATGTCTTCCGTATACCAAAGTCTTCGGGGCTGAAAAAGAATAGTATAAAATATTCGGACGGTTCTGGAAGTTTGGCTTATAATAAAGGGCATTACTATACCTATACGGTAGGAACGAATGACCAGTATGGTAAAGATACCGGAAGAAATGTGAAATATACATTTCCGCTGGTAAACGGCAGCCATCCCTATTATAAAAACCAGGGAATCCTTAAGACAGGATATATGTTCAGGTATTCACTGGATACCATTGGAACTATGTATTCGGATGCAACCAGTGTGGTGATTAAGCCCTCGTTCTATTTTGTCGATAAGGACGGTAAGAATCGTACAGCAGTAGACCTGTATTATTCGGAAGAAATCAACGGCAAATCAAGGACGCTGGTAAAGGTAGGAGGAGCTTTAGATTCACTTAATATGAAATCTACTTACACTGGCGAACCAAACCTTGGGATACCGTCAGCTGAGATTAAGAATACAGCAGCACTCAGGAATGTAAAGTATGGCAAATTCTTCTGGCAACGGTCAGGAATGTTTACCTTTTCAAAAGTTCAGCTGAATTATGCTTTTCGTACTCTTGTCGGACAGAAGTACACAGCTTCCATCAAAAAAATGGATAGTTATGAAGCTATTGTTGCAAGCGGGATAACAAGTAGTAAATCGGATAAGTCCATGCAGCGGTGGTATGGACAGTATTATATTCCGAATGATGTACATGCAGCTCCGCAAGGGTATGATGTGATGGATTACGCTGATAAGCATGGGATCGATTATGATGAAAGCTTCTGGCTTGATCAGGGGTATCTTATAGTTAATTTCAATATTTATACAACTGATGAACAGAAGAAACAGCATTTAAGCTATATTAATGCGGCAAACTATAAGAATAATGATAATTGTAGTATGTGGTTAATGGAGAACCCACCGCTTTCTAAGAGTAGTTACAAAGGGCCTACGTTCAATTTTTTTGCTGGTGATATCTGTGTTTATTATTCTAATCGTAAAATGAGTGAAGATTATTCAACTGGAGCAATCTATTAATCAGAAATAGACGGTAGAAATTGTCCCTTCTGTACCTTACTAAATTAACGAGTAAAATATGAAAGTATCTTGCTCTTTATATTTATCCACATTAGCTATAGCCAGCAATCAATTAGATTAATTAGATAATGGTAGAAAATGTAACGAAACTATACTATAATTTAGATAAGACTTATACTTGTCGTCTATTATAGTTTAAGAGTTAATATGATAAACTGGGAACCTATCAAATAAAAATTGAAACACTACATGAAATTGCAGTCACACAATTTATCAAGATGATACAGATAAATTCCTTTTTGAAGGGTGGTGTGCTATATAATTTAAAGTTGGATTTTGAAGGAAGCGGCAATTTGCATGCTAATCAGAAATTGTTTGTAAAAAAATTGATCATTCGACTATTTATCTTTGGTGCAATTTGTTTTGTTTTCTTCTTTATATCAGGTGCACGCTTCACTTCGAAACAGGCAATTAACACCAACCCATGGTTAGAGGATACTTCAACTTTGCTTGAAACAGTAGATTCTTCTCCATATATGGTATATCTATATGAAAACTCAGATAAATATCTTACGGTTATTGCACAATATAAATTCCCATTTTGGAAGTCGAACACCGGCTTTTGGGCTAATAAGACAGAGGATATGATTAAATTAGTTGGTTGGTGCAATTACAATGATGGAGCTGATAACTATATTACAGTAGTTCCAGTTCAAAGTTTTGATGAAAATGTTGCATTTATAGAAATGGGTCCGGTTACAGATAGGCAGAGAAAAGCAGTTAAATCAGGAGAAGTACTTATTTTTTCTTGGAAAAAGTCGATTAATTGGAATGATTTGAATGGAGTGGCATATTCAATTGATAATCAAGAATTATACCATTTAGGCTACGAAATCGTTAATTCAACAATACATCCTAGTGAATTAAGGTGGCTTCCAAGCAATTAATATCTTGAGTAATTGATAGTAATTGCAAATGGTGGGAAAGTGGGATTAATTTAGTTTGGGAGGTTGAATATGAAAAAAATAATATTTTCCGGATTTTGTATGGCTACTAGTGCAATTGGTATAATTTCTATGCTCTTTGCAGCGATACAATTAGAAAAACAATATGGCAGTATTAATGGTGACTCAAGCTTGATGGTATATTTGAATTTATTAAACTTAACGCCTATCTTTACTGGTTTTATTATTCTGGGAATAACAGGATTTTTACTTAGACTATGGGGTATATTTGAAAAGGATTCAAAATCGTAGGTCTTTATTATTTATACGATTCTTCACAATTATGTACGATTGGGATAGAATAGATGATTAAATTTACATAGGAGATAAACGGCATGAAGACAATTATTGTATACCCACATAAAGGAATAGGTAATATTAATTTTGGCATGACAAGAAATGAAGTTGAGCAAATTATTTCTCCAAAACATTATGGGGAACAGTCAATAAATGATGGTATTTATATTCAATATTCTGATTACCATATTACCTACAAAGATAATGTGGTTAATGAAATATACTTCACTAAGCAGGACGATTTTATAGTTTTATTAAATAATATTGATCTTTTTCATACAAAGGCTGAAGAAATCTTCGACGCTTTTAAGAGAATTAGTGATTACGATTGTGATTGTGAGGATGAATATCTAAGTTGGACTTATTACTTTAAGGATTTAGGAATGTCACTCTGGCGTGAATCTGCTTATCATCCCAAATTGTTGAACGAAAAATGGTTTCAGGAACTTATTGATCAGCAAGAAGAAAACCTTGAATATGAGCAGAGATTTTGGTATTTTAATCAGATTTGCTTAATGAATTCAGTAATAGATAAACCTATGAAAAGGATTAAACATCATTCTGAACCTATTATGATAAGCCCTACCATAAAAACACCTTCGCAAGAAGATTTAGAAAAGATTAAATTGAAATACAAACTATTATAAATAATATCCATTAAACTAGGCTTGCTTAGAACGCAAGATATGAAAATCTTGAAATGTTGATATAACAGGAGGAATATATAGTGTTTTTGTTTAATTGTAAAGAGGTGTATATTGGATATTCTTTGGAAGAATTATCAAAGGTAAGAGAATGCCTGATGCTGGCTCAAATTAAATACGATTATAAAGTTAATAGCCATTCCAGTCATAGCAGAGGAAGATATGGAAGCTTCGGATCAAATGTTAATTACGAAAAACAGTATTATGTATATGTAAAGAATAAAGATTATGAACAAGCAAAATATCTTGTAGACAAAGTACTGCATTAGTTGTTTAGTAAGAGAGTAGTATTGCATATAAAAAACATATAAAAAAACATATAAAAATACGCCTATGCTAATATTAGAATAATGCGCTAACCTATGGTTTGGCAAAATACATTCTTTAATATAAAGCATAGGCATATTATTTAAAATGCTTCATTTATATCGACTGACAACCTCAGTTGATTTAACGAACGGTAAGTAGCTTTCCTTTTATGGGGATATAATAGATACACTGCTTTTCTTGCAATTATTCTTTATTCTTGTAATAATTCTCTATTCTTACAATTATACTCTAAACTTGCAATAATTCTCTTTTTTTAAAATTATACTCTTATCTTACAACAAGTCCTTAACCTTAAACATTTCCCTTACGGTCAACTAAGAATTTAGTAAAATTCCATTTGATATTTGCGTTGTTGGCATAATCCGGATCCATGCTCTCAAGATGAGGAACTAATTTCGGAGCAATCGGATGGGACATATCAATGCCTTCGAAGCCCTTTTCGCTCTTAAGGTATTTATAGAGTGGATGAGCATTGTCACCATTCACTTCGATCTTAGAGAAAATAGGGAAAGTGACACCATAATTAGCATCACAGAAGCTGTAGATCTCATCGTTGCTGCCCGGAGCCTGATTGCCGAATTGATTACATGGGAAGTCAAGTACTACGAAACCTTCATCCTTATATTTCTCATAGAGATCCTGAAGGTTATCGTATTGTGGAGTAAAACCACACTGAGTTGCTGAATTAACAATTAACAAAACCTTGTCTTCATAATCTGATAAAGAAACTTCCTCACCGCTTCTGGTTAGTGCCTTAAATTCATAAATACTCATAACATTCACCTGGTATATTGTCTGAATATACCTTATCCTTTCTTAATTAATAATCCTTAATAAACTTTTGTTAATGAACTTTAGTTTTTAATTCGTATAACTGTATTCTATTCAAAAATAACATTATTTAACCTACTATTTTAGCGATGTCCTTTTCGATGCTTTCCGGGGTCGCGGTGGGAGCGTAGCGCTTGATTACGTTTCCATTCTGATCAACTAAGAATTTAGTGAAATTCCATTTGATGTCGTTACCAAATAATCCGCCTTGAGCTTTTTTTAAATAACTAAACAATGGTTCAGCTTCTTTACCCTTAACATCGACCTTTGCAAAGAGCTTAAAGGTTGTTCCAAATCTGGACATACAAAATGTTTGAATCTCGTCTTCGGTTCCAGGAGCCTGGTTGGCAAATTGATTACATGGAAAATCCAGTATCTCAAAGCCTTTGTCCTTATATTTGTCATATAAGGTTTGTAATCCCGAATATTGGGGAGTGAAGCCACATCCTGTAGCTGTGTTCACAATTAAAACCGGCTTCCCCTTATACTCTTGCATTGATACATTATTCCCTTTTGCGTCCTTAACGGTAAAATCATAAAAGCCCATTGGACATCCTCCTTCATTGCATTAATATTTAATACAATTAGATTGTAAACAATATATAACGAATTGTCAATAGTATTTTTCATTTTTATAAAATAAATTTGGAGTTTCTTATAAAAAAGTGTATTTCATTTATCTCAAGACACATATAAAGATGATTTCAGTGTCTTGAATTAAAAAACACCGGCTATCCAAGGTAGGATAACCAGTGTCAAGATTAATCATTCAATAATTCCGTTTGTTCCGGGTGTAGGAGGATGTGAACCTTATCCACCCTATTTTTATCTGTGGAAGCAACAGTAAATACAACATCATGGTCGGTAACGGATTCACCTTCATCGGGAAGATGATCCAGTAGGTATATAATATGACCTGCGATGGAATCATAATCGTCTGATTCCAGTTCTAGGCCAAGTGCCTCGTTGATTTCATCCAGCTTCGTATAGCCATCAACAATAAATTCTTTTTCAGACAGGGCTTTAATATTATCTTCCTCATCATCGTCGTATTCATCTCGAATCTCACCGACAATCTCCTCTAAGAGATCCTCGATGGTAATCAGTCCAACGGTAGCGCCATATTCGTCCAGAACGATAGCTAGTGAGATAGAATTACGACGCATTTCAATCAACAGCTCGGAAGTCTTCTTATATTCATATGTAAAATAAGGCTCCCGCATGATATCAGATATGTTAAAATTCTTCGTATTTTCACTATAAAAGAAGACATCCTTGAGATTAACGATTCCGATTACGTTGTCTCTGGATTCAGAATATGCTGGCATTCTGGTGTATTTATCCTTGGCAAAGGCTTGAATCAGCTCGTTGTAATTGGATTCAACATTTACAAATGCCATATCAATTCGTGGAACCATGACATCCTTTGTTATAGAATCTCCGAAATCAACCACATTGGTAATCATTCGTCGTTCTTCACTTTCAATTACTCCTTCCTGATGACTGTAATCCAGGATAGATCTAAGTTCAGTTTCAGTCATGTAGGAGGTCTTAGTCTTTGGATCCATACGAAGAATCATAAGGAGTCCATTACATAGTTTATTTATAATAAAAATAACTGGTGTCAGCAGCTTTGTCAGGAAGTAAATTGGTCCCGAGACCCAAAGGGCAATCCTTTCCGCATAAATTGTTGATATGGATTTTGGGGTGATTTTGCAGAAAATAAGAATAATTAATGTCAAAATAAATGTCACTAATCCAATCCATTGATTTACGTCGTACTTTGATGCTAAGGTAGTTGCTATGACGACAGCTGTAATATTCGCAATATTATTACCTATTAAGATAGCGCTTAGCACTTGGCTTGGGTTTTCTATTAATTTACTTACCGTTTTTGCACCTCTTATATCGTCTTCCGCTAATGTGCGAATTCGCAGCTTATTCACTGTAGTTAGAGCCGTCTCAGAGCTTGAGAAAAAGGCGGATAGTACAAGTAATAAAAACAATATAATCGGTTGCGTGGCATCACTGGGATCCAAATTATCATCTCCTATTTTTCTTTTTAAATATGATATCTTGTTTAAAACCAAGAAATCAATGAGGTTAATGTGTATTTTCTTTTATAATTGCTAACTTATTTTATAACGAACCCTATCTTTCTGTCAAATGTAAATGCACGCCCATGTGGAACTATAGTTTCTGGGTCTTCTCTGTCTATAGTTTATGTCTGCCCGCTGGGTTCAAACAAAGATTTTGGTTCAGTTTATTGTTAGCATTGCTTTAGGTTAAGTTATGATATTCTTTATATGTGTTATTAATCATTAATCATAGGTAACAAAATGTGAAATGTCAAGATTTGTATTGTTATTTTATAGTTATTTCATTCATATTTTATAAAAAGGACATAGCGACAACGATATTGTTAAATGAATAGTATAAGAATGACAGTGAAAAGATTTGAAAGGACATTGTAAAACCTGAGAAAAATGTCGATTTGTACCACAGATTTGTGCTATAAAAACAGGATAATCCTATTGTGAAATTAAAAAAAATAGTGTATCATTTTAATTAGTGCTTTTCGTCTTAAGAAATAGGTTCTTACAGTTAGTAAATTAGCACTACGTACTTATTAGGAGGCATACGAATTGCGTAAGAAATCACACATCTCCCTCGCAAGATATTTAGTTAATAATATGCAAGTAAAAGATTTACTTGACCATAAGAAAGCATTTTATTTGGGAAGCATTTTGCCGGATATTCAGCCATCTTTTCTGACAAAGCGTCATACCATTGAAGAGACCTTTGAGATATTGATTGAAGAGATTAGAAAAATTACAATCGAGTATGATATTCATAAAGGGATTAACAGTTACTATGCCAGACATTTAGGGGTTATCACCCATTATTTATCAGATTACTGCACTTTTCCTCATAATTCCATTTTTGACGGAAGCCTGAAGGATCATGTTACTTATGAAAAGGATTTGAAATTTAAGCTTCGCGAATATGTTGGCCGAGATGAGGTACAGAAAGAACGTATTCCTGGTCAAAGCTTCCATACCTTTGAAGAAATCATCCGTTTTATTAATGAAACTCATGGAGAATATCTAAAAGCAATAAAAGTAGTTAATCAAGATATTCAGTTTATCATTCATCTGTGTTACAAGGTAGTTGACGCGATACTTCGATTCTTCGAATTGGCGATTGAGAAGTTTGAAAATGAAATTTTGCATCAGCATAAGGTGAGAATTCACTATTCACAGGCATAATTAGGATTCCTATGTAGGAAGCAAATACAGTTTTCAATCATTGAAATGTTTAGATAATCATTTATAAACAAATGGATCACAATTAATATTATTATTCTTATCACGCTACTTAATTGGTAGCGTGAATTTTTATGACATTTGTATACTTTTCAAAGCATTTTAGTTTAATGCTTGAACAATTGAGTAAAAAAAGATATAATGTGGAAGTGATAATAATCTATGGTGCTTTTATAAAGTTAAAAGGGAATGTGGAATAATGCCACAACAGCCCCCGCTACTGTATTTGGTTTGAAAGCTGCAGGAATAGTCATTGGAGGAATGAGGAATTTCGATCAACTGCCGAAGGTATGGTTCGATTGATAAGGGAGCATTTATCTGAGAAGACAGCAGTAAGTAAGTTAACCATAAGTCAGGAAACCTGCCATATATGAATTGACCGTTTGCCTTCGGAGGGAAGGGTGAGCAGAAGGAGATTACAGTGAAATATATGAGCGAATTGATTTCAGGACGATTCTGCCGATCTCAAGGATTCGGTTTGATAATATCCGGTTGTGCAAAATATATTTCTGAGTATACATATGCCAAATCGGCAATGGCATTGGTAGAACAGGAAAGTGTATTCTATATATTAGGTTATGAGGATGTAGATATTTATAGAAAAAAATGTAAGGCTTTCAAGGGAGTTACCGCTTGGTTCTCTTTTTGAGGCCTTTTTGTAGTGTTAAAAGATGTTTATGTTTATGTGAGTTTTTTATAAAACCGGGGAAATCCTAATCAGATTGCCAGCAGGTATATTTTGCTATTGGAGGTAGTGTTATATGAATTTTGAGGAAGCATTAAAGCTGATTGTGCCGCCGGATAAGAAAGCAATGCAGCAATGCGCTAGGCGCTGGGACAGTATCGCAAAGCCTTTGCATAGTCTTGGTAAGCTAGAGTCCGGTGTGATTCAGCTAGCGGGTATTGCCGGTACTTCTCAGATAAGTCTGGCTAAAAAAGCACTAGTGATTATGTGTGCAGATAATGGAGTAGTTGCAGAAGGGGTTACACAATCCACGAGCGAGGTTACGGCCATTGTTTCAGAGAATTTTATGGATATGAATTCTTGTGCCTGTATTATGGCAGCACAGATCGGTGCCAAGGTATTCCCGGTAGACATTGGAATCTGTGTTGATACGAAGCTTCCGGGTAATAAGAAGGTGGCGTACGGAACAAAGAATATGGCGCAGGAACCTGCCATGACAAGAGATCAGGCAATTCATGCGATAGAGGTTGGAATTGACACCGCCTTTGAATTAAAGGAAGAAGGCTATAATATCATAGCGACGGGAGAGATGGGAATTGGTAACACCACCACCAGCAGTGCAATTGCTGCGGTACTCCTTGATTTACCGGTAGAAAAAGTCACCGGAAAAGGTGCCGGGCTATCAAGTGATGGGTTAAAAAGAAAAATAGAAGTAATCCTAAATTCCATTGAAAGAAATCGACCGGATAAAAAAGATCCTATTGATGTCCTTGCTAAAGTAGGTGGTTTTGATATCGCGGGTATGGTAGGGCTATTCCTAGGTGGAGCTGCGGCTAAGCTGCCAGTGGTTATTGATGGCTTTATCTCTAGTGTAGCAGCTCTGATTGCACTTCGGATTGAGCCGGAGGTGATTAATTACATAATGCCTTCTCATCAGTCCAAAGAAAATGCGGGAAAGCTCCTGTTGGATGCTCTTGGACTTGAGCCTTATATTACTTGTGATATGTGTCTTGGGGAAGGAACAGGAGCAATTGCATTATTTCCTGTGTTGGATATGGGGCTTGCAGTTTATAATCAGATGAGTACCTTTGAACAGGTTGATATTGAGGCGTACCAACCATTATAATACCAAGCTAATATTAATCGAGAACTTGTATAAAGATTAATATTTGGTTGAATTACGCATAGACAATTAAGAAGCAAGAGAATAACAACAGTGTAGCAAGAGGGTAACAACAAGAGAATTATATGACAGTCACAAGACAGTGTTTCTGAATAAATATATTTGTTACGACAACAATGATGATATTTTAAGATTATGTAGAAATTAGGAAGTGAGTATATGGTAGCATTAATTATTGGGGGCAGCGGAAGTGGGAAATCAGAGTATGCAGAGAATAAAATTGTGGAACAGAGCAAGCTGGCTGGATCGGATTTACTCTATATTGCTACGATGCAGCCCTTTGGTGAAGAGACTGGACAACGGATTCTAAGACATCAAAATATGCGTAAGGATAAAGGCTTCATGACCTTGGAGCAGTATGTTACACTGGAACAGGTTAGTTTCCCGCAAAATACCTCTGTGTTACTGGAATGCATGTCGAACCTGGTGGCAAATGAGATGTTTAGTGATGCTGGTGCAAAAGAGCATGCGGAAGAAGCTATCCTTAGGGGAGTGGAAAAGCTGAGAATGAATGCAAGGAATCTTGTCATAGTCACTAATAATGTGTTTGAGGATGGTGGTCACTACGATGAGACAACAAAAGAATACTTAAGAGTGCTTGGAAATATCAATCGAACCATAAGCAGTTATGCTGATCAGGTCATCGAGGTGGTACATGGTATTCCGGTGATCATATCGGAAAAGAATAATGAGAGTATAGAGAAGAGAGGTTTCCATTACATATGAAGCGGTTAGTAAGTAGTTTCGCCATTGCTTTTTCCATGTATTCCAAGATACCCATGCCAAAGGTGGAATGGTCAAAAGAAAATATGAGATATGCCATGTGCTTTTTTCCGCTCGTTGGCGCGGTATTAGGAGGAGTTGTGTATCTTTGGAGCAGCTTCTCAGAGGTTCTAGCCATGAGCAGGGTTTTTAATACCATTATTGTAATTTTAATACCCCTTCTTCTTACGGGGGGAATACACCTGGATGGCTTTATGGATACAACGGATGCCCGTAGTTCCTATCAGCCAAGGGAGAGGAAGCTGGAGATCTTAAAGGATCCCAATACAGGTGCTTTTGCAGTGATTGCCTGTGTCAGTTATTTCTTACTGACCTTTGGATTCTGGTATGAGGTAACTCCGGAGGTTGTTCCGGTTGTGACAATTGGGTTTGTTTTATCTAGAGCTTTCAGCGGACTGGCGGTAGTGACCTTTCCCCTTGCGAAGAATAGCGGTTTGGCAGCAACATTTTCCAGTGAGGCTAATAAAAAGCTTACCAGAGTTGTTATGATATGCTTTATTCTGCTGGCGACTTGCGGAATGCTTCTAATTAATTGGAAACTGGGTGTTATTTGTTTGTTAGGAGTAATACTTCTGTTTATCTATTATTATCTAATGTCCGTAAAGGAGTTCGGAGGGATTACCGGGGATTTGGCTGGTTACTTCCTTCAATTATGTGAGCTTATAATTGTGATTTGTGCAGTAGTAGGAGGTAAATTATGTGGCTAATCAGTGGGGGCGCTTTTCAGGGAAAGCTTGATTATGCACTGAGAATATTTGGTGTGGAAGAGAATTTAGTTGTAGATGGTATGACCTGCAGTATGGACGAGCTTCTAAAAACGCGGCTTGTGAATCACTTTCATCTTTGGATTGATCGGATGCTGAAAGAGAAACAGGATGTTAAAGATTTAGTAGAGCAAATTCTGAGAGCTAATCCACACATTGTGATTCTTGTAGATGAGTTGGGCTGTGGCATTGTTCCTATAGAGCCTTACGACCGCAACTATCGTGAGGTTACTGGTAGAATCTGCTGCCAGCTTGCATCGTCAGCACAGGAAGTTCATCGTGTTATTTGTGGGATTGGAACGGTGATTAAGCATGCTTAAGCTTATATTCATCAGACACTTTTCAACTTATGGAAATCAGTTGAAACGATATATTGGAGTAACAGACGAGAGATTATGGGAGGAAGGGATTCCGAACCTTGAACAGGTAGCGTATCCAGAGGTAGAGGCTGTTTTTGTCAGTCCGCTTACCAGATGCAGGCAGACAGCAGCATTGGTATATCCGAACCTACAACCCGTTGTTTGTGAGGATTTTAAAGAATGTAATTTTGGAGAGTTTGAGAATAAAAACTATCTTGAATTGTCTGATCATGATAAATATCAAGAGTGGATTAATAGCGGTGGTACAATGGCTTTTCCAGGAGGAGAGGATGTTCAGGAGTTTAAAAACCGCTGTATTTTAGAATTTCAAAAGGTCATAAACCTCAGTCTTAAGGAAGGCTATCAGGCTGTGGCACTAGTGGTTCATGGAGGGACAATAATGAGTATACTGGAGCAATATGCCGATACAAAACAGGACTATTATTACTGGCATGTGGAAAATGGTAATGGATACATTACTGAGTATGAAGAAATGGACGGGAGGCTGATCAATATATGCAATATTCATTAATCGCTTTAGGTATCGGTTTCCTATTGGATTTAATCTTTGGCGATCCTTATTGGCTGTGGCATCCTATCAGAGGAATCGGAAATCTGATCTCAGTTATGGAAAAGCTACTCCGAAAAATAATTCCTCACACAAAGCAAGGGGAGCTGATTGCAGGTGTTGTTCTTGTATGTGTTGTGGTTCTCATCTCAGCAGGAATTCCAGCGGCACTTTTATTGCTTGTGTTTCACTGGAATGTATATGCAGGAATTCTTTTGGAGTCTATTATGTGTTATCAGCTTTTAGCTACAAAGTCCTTAAAGGTAGAGAGCATGAAGGTTCATGATGCATTAAAGGCTGGTGATCTGGAAGGAGGAAGAAAGGCAGTATCAATGATCGTCGGAAGGGATACGCAAAAGCTTTCACAGGAAGGAATCGTGAAGGCAGCGGTGGAAACGGTAGCCGAGAATACCTCGGATGGCAGTATTGCTCCGATTATTTTTATGGCAATTGGCGGGCCGATTCTCGGCTTTTTCTATAAGGCTGTGAATACGATGGATTCCATGGTGGGTTACAAAAATGATAAATATCTCTATTTTGGCAAAGCAGCAGCAAAACTGGATGATGTATTAAACTATTTTCCGGCAAGATTATCCGCCTATCTGATGATTGGAGCAGCGGCAATCCGAGGCTTTCAAGCGAAAAAGGCTTGGAAAATCTATCGTAGAGACCGGTTCAACCATGCCAGTCCGAATTCTGCTCATACCGAGGCTGTTACCGCAGGTGCACTGGAGATTCAGCTGGCCGGGGATGCCTATTATTTTGGAACATTATATCCGAAGAAAACCATTGGGGATAATATTAGACCTGTTGAAGTAGCTGATATTAAAAAGGCAAATGAATTGCTATACTTTACAGCGATTCTCGGATTGTTACTCTGTGGAGCTATTAAACTATTGATAATATTTTTGATTCAATAACGATTGAAAGTCAAATAAGATGGAAGCTTTCATACAAAGAACATTTATCTATGAGAAGTAATGAGTTTCATAGACATGAGCAGTAACATGGTTGTAAATGTCGGGAAGAGAGCGGGAAAGGGGAAGAAGATTAAGAGATGCATAAGCATGGAGGAGACATATATCAAAAGGAGGCTCTTATTGATTTTTCTGCCAATATTAACTTAATGGGAATTTCAGAAAGTGTTATAAGTGCAGCCTGTGAAGGGGTGAGGCGTTCTGCCAATTATCCGGATGTGGAATGCAGAGAGCTTAGAAAAAGTATTTCTGAAGCTGCAGGAGTTCCCATTGATCATATTATCTGCGGAAATGGAGCGGCAGATATCATCTATTCTATGGTACTGGCGTTAAAACCAAAAAAGGCACTGCTGCCGGTACCATCCTTCTATGAATATGAGAAGGCCTTGAGTATCATAGATTGTGAGACAGACAGAGAAGGCGAAGCACTTAATGATATTGAAGGCATTTACAAAATTATATGCAATGCCGGGTCTTCGCTTAGGCTATGGGATCTCATCCAATATGGAATTTCTTGCGCAAATGAGAGAGGTGTCGCAACCCTGGAATGTCTCTATTCCGGCGCAGATGGCAGGGATTGCGGCCTTAAGGGAAATAGAGTATGTAGATAATTCCCTTGAGCTAATTAGAAAAGAGAGAGCTTATCTGAAGGATGAGCTTAATAAGCTGGGATTTCGCGTCTTTGATTCCAAGGCAAATTATATCTTCTTTCAAGCGGTTGCCGGATTAACGCCCTACTGCTTTGAGAGGGGCATTCTAATTCGTGATTGCAGTAACTATCGTGGCTTGGGGGATGGTTATTACCGGATTGCAGTAAGAAATCATCATGAGAATCTACAACTACTTAAGATATTAGAGGAGGCGGTAAGCTAATGGCAAAAGCAATTATGATACAGGGTACCATGTCTAATGTTGGTAAGAGTCTGATTACAGCAGGCTTATGTCGCATATTCGCACAGGACGGATATAAGGTTGCACCGTTTAAATCACAGAATATGGCCTTAAATTCCTATATAACCAAGGAAGGACTGGAAATGGGAAGAGCTCAGGTGATGCAGGCTGAGGCAGCAGGAATAGAGCCTTCCGTCCTGATGAATCCAATATTATTAAAGCCTACCTCGGATACAGGAGCTCAGGTAATTGTAAACGGTGAGGTTCGCCAGAATATGAATGCCAGAGAATATTTCGCGTTTAAAAAGCAGTTGATTCCGGATATTTTAGAGGCGTATCATAAATTAGAGGAAGAATACGATATCATCGTGATTGAAGGTGCAGGAAGTCCGGCGGAAATTAATCTAAAGAACGAAGACGTTGTAAACATGGGTATGGCAAAGCTGGTGAATGCTCCGGTATTAATTGTCGGAGATATCGACCGCGGAGGTGTATTTGCTCAACTCCTTGGTACGATGCAGCTTTTGGAAGAGGATGAGAAGAGCCTGGTAAAAGGTTTGATTATCAATAAATTCAGAGGGGATAAGAGTATTCTTGATCCCGGAGTGGAGATGCTGGAGCAAAAGGCAGAAGTACCGGTGCTTGGTGTTACGCCTTACATGCAGCTTGATATTGAGGAAGAGGACAGCCTAACTGAACGTTTTCATGTGAAAAAAGAAGTAGAGCTGATTGACATAGCAGTCATCCGACTTCCTAAAATATCAAACTTCACGGATTTTAATATTCTTGAGAATATCAAAGGAGTATCGCTTCGCTATGTTGGTACCGTATCTGAGCTAAAGAATCCTGACATGATTATTATTCCAGGAACCAAAAATACCATGGAGGACATGCTGTGGCTAAGACAGAGTGGATTAGAGGCTGCGATCCTTAAGAAAGCTGCGGAAAATAAGGTGATCTTTGGGATCTGTGGAGGCTTCCAAATGCTTGGGGATAATATTAGTGATCCAGACGGCGTGGAAGCAGGAGGCGTGATCAAGGGCATGAATTTATTGCCAATGGATACGGTATTTCAAGGCAATAAGATACGAACCAGAGTGACCGGACGCTTCGGGCAAGTGAAAGGGATTCTATCCGATCTAAGCGGTGAAGCGGTGGAAGGCTATGAAATTCATATGGGAATCTCATATTTCCGTGAGAAATTACAGAATATGACCAGTGTGTCAAACCTTGTTGACGGTGAAGAGAAGCTTGATGGTGCATATTATGATAATATTTATGGATCCTATATCCATGGTATCTTTGACAAGGAGCAGATTGCAACAAAAGTAATCACCTGTCTGGCAAAGGCTAAGAATATCGACCTGGATCAGATCAGTTCCAGGGATTATTCGGAGCATAAGGAATTGCAGTATAACATTTTAGCAGACACCTTAAGACAGCATCTTCATATGCCGGAAATATATGCAATATTAAATGGTTGATAAAGGGTGACAGGGGGTGACACCAACCCCGTCCCCTTGTCACCTTCACTACACAGAAAGGAGTATTCATGGAAGGTTTAACACATATTTATACAGGAAACGGAAAAGGAAAGACAACAGCCGCCGTCGGACTTGGCGTACGGTGTGCGGGCAATGGTGGGAAGGTTTTATTCTCACAGTTTCTAAAGGATAACAAGTCCAGTGAATTAAAGATATTAAAAGAGATAGAGAATATTCATTTGGAGCTATGCGGCGAGACCTTTGGATTTTATTTTAGAATGTCGGAGGAAACAAAGAAGCTGGCAAAAGAGACCTACAGTAATTATCTTGCCAGAATCATCGATTCTGTGAAGGCAGGAGAGTATCAAATGCTGATTATGGACGAAATCATTGCGACCTATAATTATGAATTAATTGATCGGCAGATGTTATTAGACTTTCTTCAGAATAAGCCTGAGCAGTTAGAGGTTGTATTAACCGGAAGAGATCCGGCCGAAGAACTGGTTACATTGGCTGATTATGTATCTGAAATAGTAAAAATAAAGCATCCCTATGATCAAGGAATTCCCGCGAGAATTGGAATTGAACGTTGATTTGGGTGACAAGGGTGGTGGCAAGGGTGGTGACAAGGGAGTGACAAGGGAGTGACAAGGGAGTGACAAGGGAGTGACAAGGGAGTGACAAGGGGACGGGGTTAGTGTCACATTGTACCTGTGACACTAACCCCGTCCCCTTGTCACTCCCCTTGTCACCTGTCTCGCCTCTTTATCTTGTCGCCTTTAAGGCTTTTGTTATCTCAGCAATATACAGGATATGATAATCCTTGTTTGGATAAAACGTGGATTCAAGCTTCTCATTTAATAAAGAACCCTCCTGCAGAGGCTGCCTAAGGAGCTTATTGCAGAGGAATACCTGCTTGGATTCACCAAAGTATGGTGTATTATCCTCCTCTACCAAAGTTAAGCCGGATTTTTCTATCTTATTTTCTGTTCGGCCGGAAACGCTGCCCAGATAATTTAGAACCTTACGATAGCTTTTATCTAAGAAGCATAGGGAAAAGGTTTCAGCCTTTTCAATGAATTCTATGGTATATCGTTGTGGTCGAATAACTACAAAAGCAACATTTTTACCGTACATTACGCCCAAACCGCCCCAAGAAGCAGTCATTGTATTTACGTTCTCACCATCACTGGCTGTTATCAGCATCCAATCCTTACCGATGGAATGAAATATATTTTTCTTAATTAAATCAGGTGATATTTCTTTAAAGTTATTCATGTTTACCTCCAGTTCCTGTCCTATAACTTTAAGTTACTTCGATGCTTATTATATGATAAGACAACTTTTGATGCAAGTATTTCACAAACTATTTTCTAAAGCATATACTAATATGAAATGTATTGGGTCGGAGGCTATGTAGGAAATGACCATCCATGTTGTTAAGCAGGGAGATACACTTACATCAATTGCACAGCAATATAACATATCTCAGGAGCAGATAATTCTGCAAAATGAGCTGCCAAATCCAGAAAGACTTGTAGTAGGTCAGAGCATTGGCATACGAGTACCGAATGTCACACATACCGTTGTGGCTGGAGATACTCTTATTTCGATTGCCAGACAATATGATGTGAGTGTAAATCAAATCAGGCAAAATAATCCCCAGAAGGCCACAGGTCCGGCGCTGGTTCTCGGGGAAGTTCTTGTAATTACTTATACAGGAGATGAGAAGATTGATACGCTAATCCTGAACGGTTATGCATATCCCTTTATTAATAAGGATACATTGAGAAAAACATTACCATTTCTAACCTACCTGTCTCTCTTTACCTACGGGTTTAATGCCCAAGGTGAATTAGTTCCAATTGATGATTCGGAATTGATCGCATTAGCACAGGAATTCGGAGTTGCACCAATTATGATGCTGGCACCGATGAATGCAGAAGGTGCGTTTGATACAGGGATCGCTCATGATATGTTTGCTAACCCGGCAGGGCAGGCAGCACTGATTGAAGCTATTGTTGCAACGATGAAGGCAAAAGGGTATGTGGGATTAGACATAGATTTTGAATTTATATTACCTGAGGATAAAGAAGAATTCTTGAGTTTCATCACAGCGGTGAATACAAGGCTGGATCAAGAAGGATTTATAACTCTGGTAGCGCTGGCACCTAAGACTTCCGGAACGATGACGGGTTTGTTATATGAAGCCCATGATTATCCGACCATTGGAGCTGTTGCAGATAAAGTACTTTTAATGACGTATGAATGGGGATACACCTTCGGGCCTCCCATGGCAACAGCACCGCTGAATAATATGAGAAGAGTGTTGCAGTACGGAGTGTCCGTAATTGATCCAAATAAAATATTAATGGGTATCCCTAATTATGCTTATGATTGGCCATTGCCCTTCGTTCGAGGAGTGACAAAGGCGGAATCTATCACGAATCAGGAGGCTATTTGGAGAGCCTCCAATTACGGAGTTGAAATTAATTTTGACGAACCTGCAGCGTCCCCCTTCTTTAATTACACGGATGCAAATGGAGTAAACCATGTGGTATGGTTTGATGATGTGAGAAGTATGAATGCCAAAATGAGGCTAATACCTGAGCTGGGGCTAAGCGGCGGCGGAGTTTGGCAGGTTATGAATTTCTTCCCGGGGCTTTGGATGGTGGTAGCATCAAGCTATACCGTTACTAAGGTGTAATTTGTCCACCCTAGCATTATTTTACTTAGCATAATTTGTTTTTGTTTACAAAAAAACACACGCAGGGTATAATTGTAGATTATACGGTATGCTTAATGGCATGAGGAGGTCTACATGGCAAAAAATAAAGCACTGAAGGAAGTATTGGATTGGGTAGTAGTAATTGTCATTGCTATTGCATTAGCATTAATTATTAATAAGTTGGTAATCTATAAAGTCAGCCCGCCGACGGCATCGATGGAAAATACGATCATGGTAGATGATAAGGTAATCACATACCGCCTGGCTTATTTATTCTCTAAACCGGAAAGAGGAGATATCGTGGTATTTCAGGCACCGGACACTCCGGAGGAAGATTATATCAAAAGAGTGATCGGTCTCCCTGGTGAAACAGTAGAAGTAATTGATGGTGTTGTATATATCGATGGTGAACCCTTGGAGGAGGATTATCAGAAGGAGCCGATGGAAGGAAGCTTTGGACCTTATGAGGTTCCGGAAGGCAGTTATTTCATGATGGGTGATAATCGAAACATATCCTGGGATGCTAGATTTTGGACGAATAAATTCGTAGAAAAAGATAAGATCCGGGGAAAAGCAATCTTGAAATATCCGGATTTTGATTGGTTATATTAAGCATTATCCTTAGGATAAAATAATAGAATGAGAACTCTTGTTGCTGAACATAAGCAATAAGGGTTCTTTTTTATTAGATTCAAATAAACATATATCAAAACTTTTATAAAAAGATTTATAAAATAACCAAAGAAAGAATTGATTAAGTTATATAAATGAAATATAATAATAACATGAAGGTCGTCTTAGAAGCTTTCATCGATGAAAAGTTATCAAAAGAGCACAGGAAGGGGTAAAATTATGAATAAGTTGGGGATTTTTATTAATTTTTGGGAGAACACCTGGGATGTTGACCATGTTAAATATATGAAGAAGGCTAAGGATATTGGTTTTGATATTCTGGAGTTTCAGGCACAGTCACTATTAGAGATGACCCATGATCACATGGATGAGATGAAGCAGATTGCAGAGGATTTAGGAATTGAATTAACCTATAGCTTAGGGCTTGATCCGAAATATGATGTATCAAATAATAACGAAGCTATCCGTTTAGGCGGTGTAGAATACCTAAAAAGAGTTGTTGCACGAATCGGATATATGGAAGGTAAGGTTCTTTCCGGAGTTAGCTATGCGGGTTGGAGATGCTGCGAGGTCGATCCGATTTTGGGTAAAAGTATTCTGTTGGAGAATTCTCTAAAGTCAATGGGGGAGATTATAAAAACCGCGGAAGATTTTGGCGTTACCTATTGCGTTGAGGCTGTAAACAGATTCGAAGGCTGCCTGATCAATACGGCAAAAGAAGCAGTGGATTATGTGAATGCCGTTGGTTCCGCGAACATAGGTGTATTACTTGATACCTATCATATGAATATTGAAGAGGATAGCTTTACAGAAGCAATCCATCTTGCTGGTAATAAGTTAGTAAGTGTACATACAGGTGATAACAACAGGAGATGTCCGGGCCGTGGGCATATTAATTTCGATGAAATATTTAAGGCATTAGCAGATATTAATTTCAAAGGTCGCATTGTATCTGAGCCATTCGTGGCACAAGGAAATGAAGTTGGCAGAGATATCTGTGTTTGGAGAGATTTAGAGGCTGATATGTCAGCGGAATACCGAGATAAAGAAGCTGCATATCTTTTAAACTATACGCAGAATATGCTTCGAAAGTATGGTATGGAGTAGAAACTAAATAGACATAAAATAGAAAGATCAGGGGACATCATAACAAATACCCTGATCTTTTTCTGGATTAAAAATAATACACCTCTATATTCTTTCCCATCTTACGCAGACAATCGGACAATTCATCAATCAGCTTCATTTTTATATTAAAGCTAATTGGAAGATTAGGATTTTGATGTGCTGGATTCATAGCACGGCCAACATAGAATACAATATCAGTTGCTTCTTCAAATAATAGCTTTGCAATTTGTGAGGCTGCATCCTTACGATAGCTCCACTCAAGATAGTAGGTATTATCTTCAAGATAATTTTGAGCATAGTATAGGACACGGCTGATTGTGATAACCCCTTCTGTAACCAGATCAATTCCTTCAATCTCTGAGAGAGGAGGAATTGTCGGATCCTGATAATCCAAACCAGTGTGTATCTCTTTTCCAAGGAAGTCTGCTGCGAGGGAAGAAGTAGTTCCACCGCATACAATATGCTTTCCATCTTTAGAGAAGAATTGACTGAGCATTGATTCCAAATCCTCCGCCTTTGAGGGGGGACCAATAAGTAGGTTTACAAGCTCACGTTTTCTGATTTTAACAGCGGCAATCGTCGTATCATCTCCGGGGGCACCTCCGTACAGCTGATTACACTGCTCTAATAAAATAGTAGAGATCATTTTTGAAGAAAAAGTGTTTTCACAAGCCACTTCTAAAAATTCAATAATATTTTTTCGTTGCCACCCAAAATTGAATTTTTTGCCAACACCCGCATAGACGGCGCCATCGCTCATGGCAACCAAGACATCTCCTGGAGATAACTCAATACGAGACTGTAAGATATTCTTATCACCGATTTGTATGCTGGTCGTTTCATACTCGCAATTGATTCCGTCTCTGAGAAGAATCACTTGAGGGTTATCATACTGGATGACCTCTGCAGTTTTATTATCGACAACATGGATGATGGTAAAGGTGGAGTAGGCAATTCCCCTTTTTTCACATACGGGCAGGGTGGAAGCAACTGTTGTAACACAATCTTCGATTGACATATGGTTGGCCATCATAGTGGAGATGATTTTAGAGGTAAGAGTGGATAGGATATTTGCCTTTACCCCACTGCCCAGTCCATCCGCCAGCACGAGAACCAGAGACTTATCATCACTTTCCACGGTTTCAACATGATCACCGCAGAGTTGCTCTCCGTATTTATTAATACTCAAATATCCAATATCAGTACAAAGATTATTCATTCTTCAAGCTCTCCTTCAAGTTAGTCAACGCAATCTTTGTTTCAGCAGTTGTTTCACCTAAAAGGGAAGCAATTTCTTGGACAACACGCATCTGCTTTTCAATTACCTTATCAGCAATTTCTACAGTTTGCTGGTTGATCTTTTCTTTTTTCAGACGTGATTTTTCCTCAAGGGTTACATCCTTCATGATGCTGATGATGATATGGTAGGTTCGGTCATAAATAATGGTTTCTTCCACGTATTTTTGATAATCTTCAAGATAAGTTAGTTTATCATGTACATTTCTTCCGGCAGTCATAACTTGAAGGTATGAGGCTGGATTTAAGATACGGATGACCGGCTGTCCCAGGATATCATTCTTGTGTGTAATCCCTAGTATTTGCTTAGCGGCACGATTGATCTGCTGAACCTCTAAGTCCTCATTGAGCACAATTACACCATTCGGCATATTAAAGATAATGTTGTCAGAGAAGTTCTCAGCCTTCTCCTTTAAGAAGGGAAGACACATGGTAAGATCAGCTTTGCCTTGATACACAGCGATTGCTTTATCCCGGCAGGTATTATATCCACAACTGCCGCAATTAAGCTCCTGTTCCGGCGAAGATTTGCCCATTTTGTGAAGTATTTCAGTGATGGCACTGCTGCCGGGCATCTGGCTGCGGGCACCTAAGTAGCTAAAGTGCTTTTCCAGCTGTGTATTTGTTGATGCCGGTAGCTCAAAATCTTTCTCTTTCGCATAGTTGTTGACACGTAGATAATCGGTAATCGGCATACGATGTTCTTTTTCCATGGCAGGACCACCGACACAGCTGCCAGAGCAGGCGGACATCTCGATAAAGCAATGAGAAAGATCGCCGCTAACAATGTTAGTAAGAACTCGCATACAATTCTCTATCCCATCAACGGCAAAGTAGTGATGACCTTCCAGCTGCGGAAGCATAGATCTTATAATTCCGCCTGGAATAGGGAAGAGCCTCGCACGACCTTCCTGCAATTCATCCTTCTCAGGGCTAGTGATAAGAGAAACTCCTTCTGCTTTCATCCAATCGGACAACTCCTCGAAGGTCAGAACACAGTCGACGATTCCCGGGTATTGATCTGCTTCATCCTTTTTTGATATGCATGGGCCTAGAAAGACGGTATAGGCCTGTGGATACCTTTCCTTAATGCTAGCACAATGAGCTTGCATTGGGGATAGCACATTTGCCAGGTAGGGCAGTGCTTCCGGATAATACTTTTGAATTAAGGTGTTTACCGTGTGGCAGCAGGAGGAGATGATTACACTGGACTGTCGGTCGCGAATCATGGCATCATACTTTTGCTTCACAATGGTTGCACCTAGGGCAGTTTCTTCAACATCGGTAAAACCAAGGCTTAGTAAAGCCTCTCGCATGGATCCAATATCAGAGCCCTCATAATTAGCAACAAAGGAAGGAGCAAGACTAGCAATCACAGGCTTTCCGGTTGCAATGAGCTCCTTAACGAACCCGACATCATTACGGATTTGCTTTGCGTTCTGGGGACAGGCAATAAAGCATTGACCGCAGAGAATACATTGCTCCTTTACGATATGAGCCTGATGATCAGCAAAACGAATAGATTTTACAGGGCAATTTCGGATGCATTTATAACAGTTTTTGCAGTTTGATTTTTTGAGTTGTATGTAATAATTCATTTTAATATCATAACCTTTCGAAAATAGGAAGAACTTAGGAAGTCAGTTTTGTTTGGCTTAATACATTATCGCGGAAGAATTGATTAAAATTATCCCTTGAAACGCCACAAACAATGTCATCATTTATTTTTACAGATACCCCATCAGTACAGCGCCCAAGACAGAAGGCTGCGGAAAGCTTTACCTTATCTTCAAGTTTGTTATTGGAAATGGCTTCTCTCATAAGCTGAATAATATCATACGATCCTTTCAGATGGCAGGAACTGCCGACACAGATGTAAATATTCATAAAAATAAATTCTCCTTTTCATTTCTGAGTGCTCCTGTAAGCTGTATTGCACACACTTTTGCAGCAAATGTCTGCTTTAAGAAGACAAACTCAGTTATATTAATGAAATAACCCCCAACATTGTTAATGTATTAACAAAGATTAGTATAATGCAAAATAGAATAAATGTCAATTCATATAGAAAAAAAGTCCCCTGACCGGCAAGATAAATTTACCCGTTAGATGGACTTTTTTCGAGGTTTCTATGTCTTTATTTATATCTATGATTACAAGATTTGATCATCAAATAATCGATATAATAATTAGCTATTTAAATATTCATCATTTAGTTTTAATACCTGAGCCATCGCCTCCACACCAGGGGCACCGATGGTATTTCTTTTATTAACACAGGTGGTTAGGCTGATCGCATCATAGATGTCCTGCTCGAACACGGGGCTGATGCTCTTAAATTCCTCCAGACTCATATCATCTAAAGCAATGTCTTTATCAATGCAATAGAGCACAAGCTGACCCACGATACCATGGGCATCTCGAAAAGGTACACCTTTATTAACAAGATAATCTGCTGCATCTGTAGCATTGGTAAATCCGTTTTTTGCGCTGCCTGCCATATTCTCTTTTTGGAACTTCATGGTGGTTACCATCCCTGTAAATAGAGCGACACAACCCTTTACCGTATCAATTGCATCGAAGGTAAATTCCTTATCCTCTTGCATATCCTTATTATAGGCTAAGGGCAGACCCTTCATCACCGTAAGCAGTGACATAAGTGCGCCATACACACGTCCGGTTTTCCCTCTGACAAGCTCCGCAATGTCTGGATTCTTTTTCTGGGGCATAATACTGGAGCCGGTAGAATAAGCATCATCGAGTTCAACGAAGCGGTATTCATTACTGTTCCAGATGATGATCTCTTCGCTGAAGCGGCTTAGATGCATCATAATGGTGGAAAGGGCACTTAATAATTCAATCAGATAGTCACGGTCAGAGACACTGTCCATACTGTTTAGCGTTGGACCATCAAAGCCTAGAAGCTGTGCTGTATAACTACGGTCTAAGGGGTAGGTAGTTCCGGCAAGTGCACCTGAGCCCAGGGGAGAGAGATTCAGACGCTTAGAAATATCACTGAGTCTTGACCGATCCCGTTTAAACATTTCAAAATAAGCCCCGATATGATGAGCCAGAGTTACCGGCTGAGCCTTCTGCAAATGAGTGAAGCCAGGCATAAAGGTGGAGGTATTGGCTTTCATGATATCCTGAAGTGCCTGCAGTAATGTTTTAAGTAATTCATCAATTTCTGCAATCTCATCCCTTGTGTATAATTTCATATCCAAAGCAACCTGATCATTACGGCTTCTTCCTGTGTGCAGTTTTTTTCCTGCATCTCCGATACGATCAATTAAATGAGCTTCAACAAAGCTGTGAATATCTTCATGCTCGGCATCAATTTCTAGGTCTCCATTTTTGATATCATCAAGAATACCGGTTAGTCCATTGATAATCTGGATTTTATCATCCTCACTGATGATTTCTTGTTTCGCTAACATGGTTACATGCGCAATACTTCCTTCAATATCCTGCTGAAAGAACTTCTGGTCAAAGGAAATAGATGCATTAAAATTATGAACCAATTGATTTGTTTCTTTGGTAAAACGTCCGCCCCAAAGTTTCATAGCTATATTATAGGAACAAAATACGTGTTCCTATAATCGAGATGCACGGCGCAAGTACAGCGCCTTTTATCAGAAGTAAAGTTCAACTTCTGATAACTTATATTACCTCCTTTTATAAAAATATGCAAGAAAAACTTATAAATATGCAAAAAAATACTTCGCAGCATTTATCTTAACTATACTGCGAAGTATCCAAATAAGCTTATATTAGTTTTATGATAAGTTGAATCAGAATCCTGAATAAGAATAATTATAAATTATAAAGCTTCGTATATTTCTCTTTTAAATAATTTATATAATATTCAGCACGGAATTCTTCACCGCAAACATCTTTTAGCAACTGGTTTGTATTCTTTACAGCACCATGCTTATGAATGCTGTCTCGCAAAAATTCCTTGATTGGGTTTAAATTGCCGGCTTTAAGGTATTCCTCCAGCGGCATCTTACTCTTCATACAAGCATACAGCTGGGAGGCTACAGCTGTACCAACTGCATAGGAGGGGAAATAACCGAATTCGCCGAAAGACCAATGAACATCCTGGAGAATCCCTTCTGTATCAGTAGTAGGGGTGATACCCATGTATTCCTGGTATTTTTGATTCCAAACCTTAGGCAGCTCATCCACAGTAACTTCATCAGCAAAGATCATTTTCTCAATTTCGTAGCGGATTATAATATGAATACAATAGGAGAGTTCATCTGCTTCTGTGCGAATAAGGCTGGGAGCTGCTTTGTTTATACCCTTGATAAAATGCTCCAGGCTAATATTGGAGAGGTTTTCAGGGTAGGTGGAAACTAGCTTCTCATAGATTGGCTCCCAGAAGTCAGAGCTTCTGCCCAGTATATTTTCATAAAAACGGGATTGGGATTCATGCATGCCCATGGATGCGCCTGTGCCAACAAGAGTCTGTGTCAGATCATCATCTATGTTCATCTCATATAAGGCGTGACCACTCTCGTGAATCATAGAAAACATACCACTTTCCAAATTATTTTCCATATAGCGGTCTGTGATTCTGACATCATGATTGTGCAGGTTGGTTGTAAATGGATGCTCGCTTTCCGCAATCACGCCGCGGCTAAAATCAAAGCCAACATATCCGGCAAGAAATTTGCAGAATTCCCTTTGTTTATCAATATCATAATTAAGATAATTATAGCTTTTGTCAATGGTATCAGCTTTTTTTGCTACTTCCTTCAGCAGTGGAATGATTTCCTCTTTTACTTGTTCAAAGAATTCATCCAGTTCTTTTATTAAAAAGCATTCCTCAAAATCACTGAGCAGAACCTCGTAAGGCTTTTTGTCTCCCTTAACCCGGTAGCCTGCAAATTTTTTCTTATAGTCAATAATCTTTCCGAGGTAGGGTGCATAATCCTCATAACGGTTGTCCTTCTTTGCTTTTGCCCATTTACGGCTGGAGACAGAGGTTAGCTCGTTAAAGGCGCGGTACTCTTCAGGCGGAACACTCTCCAGCTGCTCATAAATCTTAGCAAGCTCCTTAACAATTGCCTTTTCCTTCTCATCTAATTCTTCCTGTTCCTTTTCATCCTGAAGCTTTTTCAGAAGCTTGCGAACATCATCATTAATTAAGCTTTTCATATACTCATCAGAAAGAATACCAATGACTTTCGAGGTATAATCTGCTGCTTCAAAAGGAGCCGCAGTCTGGTCATCCCAATCAAATAGATTACGTGCGGTCTGTAAAGCCATAGATTTCTCCAGATAGGGCTGTAGTTTTTCAAATAGTTTGTTCATGGATGTTTCCTCTCTAATTCATGATAAGTGAATCAGCTCACTGATTCCTCTTGTTTATAACAATAAAATTAGCTTGCTGATTTATGTTGATTATTAGTTTATTAAATTAGTATATCAATTTTTAAAATGCATAGCAATCCAATCTTTGGAAAAAGAGAAATAATATCATATAATCTACAGGTAAAATATTGAAGTAGACAAGTATTTGTATTATGATATAGTTATGTGATTTGAATCACAGAAAATCGGATTGGCAATGCTATAAACTTTGAATAAGGAAAGTTAATTCATATTTACGTATACTTTCCATATAAAAGTTAATAATACAATTTATTATATACTTATAAGAAAGGAAGGATAATCGAATGAAGAATTTAGTAATCGAGAAAGTAATTGGAAGAGAAATCTTAGATTCCAGAGGAAATCCTACAGTAGAAGCGGAGGTAATTCTTGCTGATGGAAGCATTGGTAGAGCAGCAGTTCCCTCCGGTGCATCAACAGGAGCTTTCGAAGCAGTTGAGCTTCGTGACGGTGATAAGAGCAGATATTTGGGAACCGGTGTAAAAAAGGCAGTGGAGAATGTTAACACTCTGATTGCTGATGCAATAAAGGGAATGGAAGCATGCCAGCAGACTGAAATTGATGCGAAGATGCTTGCGCTGGATGGTACAGAGAATAAAGGGAAATTAGGTGCAAATGCTATCCTCAGTGTATCCCTGGCAGCAGCAAAAGCGGCAGCAGTATCCTTAAAGATGCCTCTATACCGCTACCTTGGCGGTGTGAATGCGAAGACTCTTCCAGTACCTATGATGAATATTATCAATGGTGGAAAGCACGCAGACTCCAGCTTGAATATCCAGGAATTTATGATCATGCCGGTTGGTGCAACTAGTTTTTCAGAAGCATTAGAGCACAGCACAACCGTATTCCATACCTTAAAGAAATTATTAAAGAATGATGGCTATGTAACAGCTGTTGGTGATGAGGGTGGTTTTGCACCTAAATTCAGCAGTGATACCCAGGCGTTAGATTACATCGTTAAGGCGATTGAAGCGGCAGGCTATCGTCCAGGTGAGGATTTCTGTATTGCAATTGATGCAGCATCCACTGAAATGTATGATGAAGCGAAGAAGGCCGGCAGAGAAGGAGATTATTTATTCTGGAAGTCCGGTGAGTATAAGACTGTAGAAGAAATGGTGGATTTCTGGGATGATATTTGCAACCGTTATCCGGTAATTTCTCTTGAGGATGGTTTGGCAGAAGAGGATTGGAAGGGCTGGAAGCTGTTAACAGAGCGTCTTGGCAATAAGATTCAGCTTGTTGGTGATGACCTGTTTGTAACGAATACAACCCGTGTGACAGAAGGAATTAAGCAGGATATTTCCAACTCTGTGTTAATCAAATTCAATCAGATCGGTTCTTTAACTGAGACTCTCGATGCAATTGAGATGGCAAAGAACAATCACTGGACTGCTGTGGTTTCCCATCGTTCCGGTGAGACAGAGGACGTAACCTTAGCTGATATTGCAGTTGCTACCAATGCAGGACAGATTAAAACCGGTGCTCCTTCTAGAACTGACCGTGTTGCAAAATACAATCAGCTTCTTCGTATTGAGCAGGAGCTTGGAGCTTCCGCTAGATATCTTGGAAAAGATGCATTTAAGGTAAAAAGATAGGTATTGATGAAAACGATTGAAAGATCGATTATTTTCTAACTAAACAATAGATCATAAGAAAAAGACTTCGCCAGAGATACATGAATTATAGCAGGATGTATCTTAGGCGGAGTCTTTTTTGATTTAATATTAGATCAATGATAACTTTAACGTTAAGATCAATGATAATTTAAATGTAAGAACAATTTAATTTTTAATAGAAAGAACAATGATAAACTTCGTAAATTATTGAACTATACGATATAATGATTAGTCTTTACTAGCTGTCTGGAATAATCCAATTGATATGGTTCTCCATGTCCGGGATAAATGGTATTAATATTATGTGCCTGAAGCATTTCCCAGCTATCATCAATGACGATATCGTTATAAGCCTCAACTAAATGGTAAGAAGGTAGATCCCCAACAAATGCACATTCATCGTCAAGTACTAAGCTAATACTGTCATCGCTATGTCCGGGAGTAGTAACGATATCCCCTGAAATCCCAATGGATTGTAGGAATTCTCTGCTATCGGAATTTGAAACAGTGATCATATGGTGAGAAACAATATCTCTAAAATTAGCTCTAGGATTTTTCTTATAAAAGCTGTTTAACTTTTGCATATATGGTATCTGATCTTCATGGACAATTAGGTTTGTTCCCAAATCCCTTAGATTTTGAACTAAACCTGCATGGTCTGGATGGAAATGAGTGATTAGCAGATAATTAATCTCATAGATCGAAATGCTATTTTTAAATAATAGCTGTAATAAATGAGAAAATGTATCCGGTAGACCGGTATCAACCAGAAGCCAGCCATCATTTGCAGGAAGAAGATAGCAATTTGTTGAATTATTAGTTAAGCTGATTACTTTCAACTTTTTTCACCTCGTCATCGCCTTTGATAATATTTCGAGTTCATCAAGGAATAAAAAATTCACTTACGCTAAATTATACATCAAATTTACAAAAAGTAAAATATATTATTTTAGGTATTCTATGATAAAATTGTGCAATATATACAAAAAAGCTGCACCATTCTCGGTGCAGCCCCAAAATACTTGATTAAAAAAAGTCGATATGTAGCAAAAAATTATACGTTATAACAAAGCTTAAAGGGTTCTTCCAGGTTACAACGGTATCCCTTAATGAGGTTACCGGATTCCCTGCGAAATACCTTCTCAATATTTAAGTCAGGATCCCATTCGTAGGGCATATTATCATACATGGAATTACGGTCAAATGCCGAATCATCGAAAGGCCTTTCATTGGTATGTTTATTCACTGATTTAGAATTCACGGTGTCCACCTCACAAAATTCACTTCATATTAACTATATAACTAAATCACTAAAACTTCAAGTAGAGCTGTAGGATTTCATAGAAAATATCATCTAATATTTATGGCACCGATTCATCGAAACAGAGAATAGATTTTTAGCATGAAGCAAGGTATAGTTCAATGTATCATCCGGTTTTATTTCTTATGTGAAATGATATTTAACTTTTTCTGAAGCTCAACCAGGGCAATTGGCGTGAAGGCTAATAATAATGTAATTGCCCATTGCTTCCCGGTTAGTGGAACAATCTGAAAGATAGAAGCAAGTGGAGCAAAGGTAATTACGGATACTTGTAAAAAGGTGCAGATAATAAAGGATAAAACAAGATTTTTATTACTGAATACACCAATTTCGGAAAGTGAATGTTCACTCCTCATATTAAAGGAGTGGAATAACTGGGAAAGACTGAGTACTGCAAAGCACATGGTTCTGCCGACCCAAGGTGTGTTGGTGCCAGGAGAAGCCGGGATATCAAATTGATGATATCCAATGATAAAGGCGAGCAGGGCAAGTGAACCAATCATGCAGCCCTCTATAATAATACGAATTGCCAGGCCGTCTGCGAACATTCCTTTTTTCGGAGAAATTGGTGCCTTCTTCATAATATCTTTCTCCACCGGTTCTACACCAAGGGCAATCGCCGGAAGAGAGTCCGTTACAAGGTTCACCCATAATAACTGAACAGCCACCAAAGGAGTTGGCAGACCCAGTAAGATGGCTACAAAAATAGTCAAGATTTCACCGATATTACTGGATAGCAGGAAATGCACCGCTTTCTTAATATTGTCATAGATACCCCGGCCTTCCTTTACGGCCGATACAATTGTGGCAAAGTTATCATCAGTCAGAATCATATCAGAGGCATTTTTAGCCACATCAGTTCCTGTAATACCCATGGAGCAGCCAATATCCGCTGCATTTAAAGCCGGTGCATCATTTACTCCGTCACCTGTCATGGCAACAACCTCACCCTGACTTTGGAGTGCCTTTACAATACGGACTTTATGCTCCGGAGATACACGGGCAAATACACTATATTCTTTAATGTTTTCACAGAGCTCTTCGTTACTCATCTTAGAAAGCATTTCACCGGTAATGGCATGTTCATCGTTACGTAGGATACCAAGCTCTTTTGCAATAGCAGCAGCCGTAAGTACATGATCGCCGGTAATCATAACAGGGCGGATTCCGGCCTGGCGGCAGGTAGCAACCGCTTCCTTAACTTCCTCACGTGGAGGGTCGATCATACCGATGAGACCAATAAAGATAAGATTATTTTCCAGCTCTTCGGGCGTTGCTCTGCTAGAAGAATACGGAAGATTCTTATATGCTACAGCAATGACCCGCAAAGCTTTTTCCGTCATGGCGTTATTTAGCTGGTTTAAGCGGGATTTTTCCCTAGAGGTCATTGGGTAGAGCTGACCTTTATTATAGAACTGTGTACAGCGATTAATCATAAAATCAAAGGCGCCCTTTGTGATACTACGATAGGTTTGATCCGCTGTTTTATGTACGGTTGTCATAAGCTTTCGCCCGGAATCAAAGGGAATCTCATTAATACGCTGATAGCTTTTCTCCAGCTCCAGTTTATTTAAACCTTGATTTAAAGCTGCCTGCACCAGTGCACTTTCTGTTGGTTCTCCGCTGATGGAGGTAGATTTCTTATCAATTTGAAGTATGGCGTCGTTACATAAAGCGGCATGGGAGAGAAGAAAGGAGCCAAACTCGCTGTTCATCTTTTCACCGCCATTTAAGGAGCAGATATCAGTAACGGTCATCTTGTTCTGGGTTAAGGTTCCGGTTTTATCGGAGCAGATTACAGTGGCGCTGCCCAAAGTTTCAACAGCCGGAAGCTTACGAATTACAGCATTTTTCTTAGCCATACGCTGAACTCCGAGGGAGAGCATGATTGTAACTATGGCGGGCAGACCTTCTGGAATCGCAGCAACAGCAAGACTGACAGAAGTCATAAACATGTCAAAGATAGGCATTTGCTTCAGTAATCCCATCACAAATATAAAAACACAAATAATGAGTGCGGAGATACCAAGAACCTTGCCTGTTTTTGCCAGTCTTTTCTGAAGAGGTGTCATTGGGGTATCATCTTCCATTATCATAGTTGCGATATGGCCTACCTGAGTATTCATACCTGTTTCAGTAACAACGGCAAGACCTCTGCCATAGGTTACTGTGCTTGTAGCAAGAACAAGATTAATTCTGTCACCGAGAGTAGTATCTTCCTTTAATCTAACCTCAGCTGCTTTTTCCACGGAGTGGGATTCACCGGTGAGAGAAGCCTCTTCAACCTTTAGATTATGGGACTCGATTAATCTTGCGTCAGCGGGAATAAATCCTCCCGTTTCAAGGAGTATAATATCTCCGGGAACCAGCTCGGAAGAATTGATGACGGAGATTTTTCCGTCACGCAGCGCATGAGCGGTTGGGGCTGACATTTTCTTAAGTGCTTCTAAGGCTCGCTCAGCTCTGGCTTCCTGCATGAGACCGATGGTAGCATTCATGCAGATGATAATCAAAATAATAATTGGGTCAACAAAATCTGGCTCTCCTTCTAAGTAGGATACTAAAAATGATAGGAAAGCAGCAAAGATTAGAATCAATATCATAAAATCCGCAAATTGAGCAAAAAATCTTAGAATTAAGCTTTTTCGCTTTTTTGCAGTTAGGATGTTCTTACCATAGGTTTGCTGTCTCTTCTTCACTTCACCGTCAGATAATCCTAGCTTGGAACTAACAGAAAGCTCTTTCAGGGTTTCTTCTGCAGTTAAATTATGCCAATTCATTTCAGTCACTCCTAGTTTGGTCAATCTCTTTTTCATTATATGTTACAAGCTTGGAAATATGAGTTAGGAAAGATACAGAAGTGGGGAAAATGAACGTACATATACAGTCACATTCATCATGATAGAATATGAGGGGGATCGTATAATGTGCTAGGTTTAGGCTGTGAAGTAAATATGGGTGCATATATATCCACCTGGGCTTGCCTTTAACATCCCATGATTGCCAATTGCAGGCAATCACAGGAGGCCCGGTCTGCGCCCATATGGATATATATGCACCCATATTCACTGCGTTAGTATAAGGAAGGCTTTAACGCTCTAATCATAATACCAATCCCTTGATAGAAAGACAGATGAAATATGAGTAATCATTTGTATATTTTCAACGAAAATAATAAAAAACTTTATTATGGGTGATTTCTTGTGATAGAATGTAATTTAGCGCATGAAAAAGAAAGAAAAGAGGTATGAAATGGAAAAGTCAATAACTAAGGATATGACAAAGGGGTCACCCGCAAAATTGATCTTAAAATTTTCGGTTCCGATGCTTATTGGTAATATCTTTCAACAATTGTATAATATTATAGATTCTGTCATCGTGGGTAAATTCGTAGGGAGCGAGGCACTGGCAGCCGTTGGAGCCACCGGTTCCCTCGTATTTTTAATCATAGGTCTTTCCTTTGGTCTATCTACCGGTGTATCTATTGTAATCGGACAATATTTCGGAGCCAGGGATTATGATAATGTACGTAAGGCCTTTGCAACAGCTACCTATCTGGTGCTGGGGGTATCGGTGCTGCTGGGCGTGCTAGGGTTCTTTTCCAGCCGATGGCTTCTGGAACTATTAAATACCCCGGATACTATTATTGATCAATCCGATATGTTTATGAAGATAACCTTTGCAGGAATCTTAGGTATTACCTGCTATAATGGTGTAGCAGCAGTGCTTCGAGCCTTCGGTGATTCCACAACACCGTTAATCTTTTTAATTATGGCTTGTCTCTTAAATATCGTCTTAGACTTAATATTTGTTTTGGAATTCCACTGGGATGTTCCGGGGGTAGCCTTTGCAACAGTGATTTCTCAGATTGCGGCAGCCCTTTCTTGCACTATCTATGCAATGATAAAGGTGAAAGTCCTACATATGCCCTGGAAGGAGTTTAAACCTGACAAAGAAATTTTACGTAAATGTATAAAATTGGGCGTTCCTGTAGCGCTGCAAAATGCTCTGGTTTCCTCCTCTATGATGGCGCTGCAGGGGGTTATCAATAGCTATAATGATGTGGTAATTGCCGCTAATACCATATATGCCAGAATTGAGCAGCTTGTTCTTCAGCCCGGTATGTCGGTAGGCGCTGCCCTGGCAGCCTATACCGGACAAAATGTTGGCGCCGGAAGGCTTGATCGTGTTAAGGAGGGCTTTAAGGCCTCCACGATAATTCTGATGATATTTAGTATTATCATGCTCCCGGTCATGTATTTCGGCGGAGAATATGTTATGGCACTCTTCCTGGATACAGCCAAAGAGGGAGAGGTTTTGACAATCGGAATAAATGCAATCCGAATCACCTGCTTTTTCTATACCGCACTTGGAATGATATTGATTACCAGGAATTTCCTCAGTGGTGCAGGTGATATCAATATACCATTAATTATGGGATTTACAGAGGTTATTTGCAGAATTCTTTTTGCTGTTGTATTAACCAGATGGATTGGTTTCTACGGAATCTGGTGGGCTACGGCATTAAACTGGGTGATGACATGCCTTGTTGGTATGATAAGAGTATATTCCGGAAAGTGGAAAACAAAGACGATCATATCGGCTTAGCCGTTTTCTTGCCACTCTTACTCTTCTTATGGATAAAATTGAGGATTAAAGCAGCAAGGCAGATGATGGCAACCGGGACTAAATTGTGCTTATAGCGTTCATAATAAACAGCAACAAACTGATAATTTTCATGAAGGATATAGCCAAGTCCGATAAGGAGAGTGTTCCAGACAGTGATTCCCAGTGCTGATGCAGCGAAATATGTAACAGGGTTTAATTTGGATGCTCCGGCAATCAGAGCAATATAGGTTCGTATTAAGGGGATCACCCGGCCAAGACAAACAGCGGCGGCTCCATTATCAATAAATTTCTTATTGGCAGCATCTAAACCTTTCTTTGACTTAGGGAATTTGGTGGTAATCGCTTGCAGGATAGCCCCGCCACCGTACCAGCCAACAAAAAAGCAAAAGCCGGTGCCGATTAAACCTGCCAGAATACTTAAGGGAAGCAAGACGAAATAATTGATGTCATTTGCCGAAGCGAAGGCTCCCGAAAAGGGGAGTACGATTTCGCTGGAAACCGGAAAGCAAGCGTATTCCAGCATGATAATTAAGAACATGGCCAGTAAGCCGTAATCGTTGATGAATTGGGTGATGAGATCCATTTGAACTCCTTAAACATAGGATGAATTACTGTATTTATATTCAAAAATAGTGGATGTCATGAATTAAACTTTGATGTAATCCATGGCATATAAATGATAATAGCAGATTTAGAGGGAAGAGCAGGGATGCTCTTCCCTTTTTGTACAGCCGAGCATTATGATAGA
>JAQZBD010000114.1 GCA_029239235.1 Herbinix sp. | reverse complement strand
GTGTTGATTATAGTACTTCCCGGTGTTAAATGGGGCAGTACAGCCTTCGTTAAATAGAACATCCCGAAGATATTCGTTTTGAAGGTTCTTTCCAGTTGTTCCTTGGTAATGTCTGTAATACTGTTCTGAGGATGCTGCTCCGCAGCGTTATTAATAAGGATATCGACCTTTCCCAGTTCATCTACCACCTTACTTACTACCTCCGAGGATAAAGCTTCTTCCCCGATATCTCCGCTAAAGATTAAGCATTTTCTGCCGATACCTTCAACGATAGCTTTTGTCTCCTGAGCATCCTCATGTTCATCGAGATATACAATGGCAATATCAGCGCCCTCATAGGCAAAAGCGATTGCTACCGCTCTTCCGATACCGCTATCCCCGCCGGTGATTAACGCTACCTTACCAGACATTTTATTTGACGAGATATACTTGGGTTCTTGATCTATAGGCTTCGGATTCATTACATTATTTAATCCAGGTTGTTGATTTTGATGCTGCTCCGGAACGGTTTTAGGAAATGACTGAATAAAGTTAAAATCCATTTTTTAAACTCCTTTAATACGATATTTTAACCTTATTATGAGCGATATCCAGTCAAATATTCCAATTTGTAACTCAGCTTATAATTCACTTGAACTATCCAGCTCTACATTTCAAAACAAAAACGAACATAAAACATTTGAATTCTTAGATTAATACATCCTTATATTAATAAAATTCCTTGTTTACACAAGGAATTTTATACTTTTGATATATATTATTTCCAGAACACTTTACCTGCTTTTCTGCTTTTCTTATTATTCCAAACTATTTTACTTTATTTGATAATTTTCTCTATCGCTACTTATGATTTGTTGATTTTCTATATCTCCACTCTACTTTTTAGTAAAGTAACCTTCTAATCCATCAAGTAATCCAGCCAAAGGGAACAAAGCTTCATGGCACCGCGAAAACCCATGAAGGGAGACTCATACCGATTATAATTATATGATTCTGTAGTTCTTTCTATCTCGATCCCGAACGCTTGCTTCTCCTGCTTTACCTTAGTTGCATTCGCCATAAGAATCGCTCCTTGCTCCGGTCGAAATCTAAGCTCTCCATAAGCAAAACTCGAGACCCCCTGCTTAATATCATCATTACCTACAATCCAAATCTTTGCTTTATCTCTACGGTATGAGAGCATCATCTTGCAGGCCTCCAACGCATATCGTCCTTCCTCCAGCTCCCTTTGAACAAATTCACTCTCTGCCTGGATGCCAAGTAGGGTTTCCAGCTCCTTAATCCAGCCAAGAGTTCCCTCATAACCATAGGGTGCTCCGTAATAATAAGGCACCCCGAAAGTTCTTTCTAATTCCTTCGCAGCCTTTACCCCTTCTTTTCGCAAAACAAGGCTCACATCTGCCTCTCCCATATACTTTAGCTCCTCCACTCCGGTATCGGAGGTCAGAGTGCAGATTGCTTCCATATGGAAGGCTCCCTTCATGATACGCCTTATCTCCCTGGCATCGGAATTAAACCTTGCCATATCGCAGATACTTCCAATTAGATTATATGTCCTCAGTCCACTCTGAGTAGCTGCCCGAGGATTAGAATCATCGTTCTTATTAGGAAAATGCTTAGCAAGTTGATAAAGTGCCTCCTCAATTCCCTGGCTCTTCGTTGCTTTAAAATTCCCTGCACCAAGAGATATGATCGGTAAATGAGTATAGTCCTCTTTCAGCTGGTCACAAACCGCTTCAATATCAATTCCTATCATCTCAGGAACTGAGGAAGGCAGTATAAATAAAGCTTTAATCTCTCTGTCCTTTGCTAATTCCTGAACCGATTGTTCCAGACGTTTTACGATTCCCAGGGCTATATCCTTTTCATCCAGATGTGTGGACAGGAGTCTGCTCCTCTTTTGCAATCCGGTCTGACTCATCCACTTTTCTGCATATAGCATATGTCCCATGGAACCAAATTCTAAAATGGCTGCATCTTTAATTGCCCCCAGTGTCCAAAGGAGTCCCATTCGTCCAGAAGACTCCGGAACAATTTTATATAATGGCATCTTCACTTTCCTCCAGACTATGTAGTATTGTGTTAAGCAATTGATGAGTCCTCTCATATCCGATTAAGCTACCAAACTGTCTAACCTTCCGGTCATCTACGCTACAACAACCCGGTACCCCTTTCAAGGAGCCAAGGGAAAGTAAGGGGAGGTTATCCTCCTTATCTACTTGCTCCAGAAGCTGAGCCACACTCTCCCTCTTTGTGATATAGGTGGTATACGGATTCTGCCCCATCGCCAGTATCTCGGTCTTCCATTCCTTCATCCACTCATTGTATTCCTCCACATGAAGCAGCAGGGGCTTCATTGACAAAGTTCCCAGAAAGGCACAAACTCCTAATACATCAGGTATCACAGCTGTTGCTATATAAGGAAGGTTATTAAAACTCCCTGCCTTTTCCTGTAGTAAGCTTTGAATATGCTCGTATGACTGAAACTGACTCACACATTCCTTTATCTCAAGAGCATTAAAAATCGATTGATACAACTCTGTAATGTCATCGATAGAATATCCTGCTCCGAGAAAAATATAAGGGATGTCATATTCCTTCTCCAAGCTCCTTGCCAAAGGGAGCATATGAATTGAGATTACAATATTTAATCTACCTGCGGTGATTACTCCCATATCTTCCAGTGAGAAACTTCCACCCAACTCTACGGTTTGAAAACCATTTTCTGTCAGGATCTCTTTCAGCCTTACACCCTCATTTCCCAGGAGTGAGCCAAGGAGATTGACCTGATGGGTTTCCATCTGCTTATTATTTTGCTGCAGCGAAAGCAAGGCTTGATAGACCTCATAAAATCCGCTTTCATAGCCGTTTCTCTTAAAATGTGCCATATCGATACAGACTGCTTTGGCACTGGTCTCGGCATTGATTTCTTCTGTTATTTCTTTAATGTCTTCTCCAATTAAGGCAGGAATACAGGTCATAATAACCATAATAGCCTCTGCACCATCCTGTATCATAATCCTGAGGGCTTCCTGAAGACCATCCCTGCAGCCAAAAACCACCTCGTTGGAATCCAATACATAGACATAGTGCAGCTCTCCATGTTTGCCCACGGGCTGATCCATGACATATCTGCTATAAAATCCACATTCCGGCATTCCAACCACCAGGCTGGATACGCCCTTTACCCGCTGTGTTACAGCTAAAGCGGTATGCATCGGACAATGACTTCCTGGTTCTGCCATGCTATGTGAGAATTTAATTCCCTGATTACTATTAATTTCAGATAAGCGGTTTAATTTACGGTTAGCGAAATTGCTTCGTGATTCATTGTGTCTTGATTCTATTTCTTTCACTCAAATCTCCTTGCTCTTTTGATTTTTCCGAGTAACTATTTTTTATCTGATTACTTTTATGTTCCTAAAATCAAAGCATCAGTGCTAACTTAAGATATTCCTGAGCCATGGGGCTGTCAGGAAATGCACTTACTACCGTTTTACCTTGGGCTTCTGCCTGCTGCACCAGCGGATTTCGGCGGATATAATATACCAGTTCCGTCTCAATCTCCTTCACTGCGGACATCACCAGCTCTTCCTCGTTTTCTATATTCTTACCGTTTAGAATAATACCCTTGAGAGACGCATATTTTCTCTTTCCGAACATTTTTACCGCATGGGCAATATTAGATGCGGCATAGAGAGACATCATTTCACCGGAGGACACAATATATACATCCTCTGCATACCCTCCTCTGATGGGCATTGCAAAGCCTCCACAGACTACATCTCCCAGTACATCATAGATTACAATATCCGGCTCATAGGTTTCAAAGGCTTGCAGCTCTTCCAGCTTTTCAAAGGCGGTGATAATGCCTCTTCCCGCACATCCAACACCTGGAACCGGTCCCCCGGCTTCTACACAGAGTACCCCATGGTCTCCCACCGTAACTACATCCTCTAGCCCTACGCTATCCTTGTCTCTTAAGAGATCAAGAACAGTTGGAATCTTCTCTCCCCTCGTCAGATTCCTCGTGGAATCTGCCTTCGGGTCACAACCAATTTGCATTACTTTTTTGCCGTCCATTGCCAGCGCTGCTGATATATTCGATACTGTAGTGGATTTACCGATACCACCCTTACCGTAGATTGCTATTTTTTTCAACTTGCCACCTTTTTCACCTTATCAGAATGCTTACTTTTTTTGTTCAATAGTTCATAGGATACACAGATCGGCTTCTCAGATCGGCTATCCGTTATAATATCTGCATCTATTTCATAGACCTCCTTTAGGATTTCCCTGCAGATAACCTGGGCAGGAGTTCCGGAACAAATGACCTTTCCCTTCTTCATCGCTATGAGGAAATCCGAATATCTGGACGCCAGATTCAAATCGTGTAAAACCATAACAATCGTACAGCCATGCTCCAGGTTCAAGTCCCTAAGAAGCTCCAATACCTCCAGCTGATACGCCATATCCAGATAGGTAGTCGGCTCATCCAGTAAGATAATATCTGTTTCCTGGGCGAGTGCAACGGCAATCCATACTCTTTGCCTCTGCCCTCCCGATAAATTATCTACGGTACTTTCCCTTAGCTGTGCCAAACCTGTTACTTCTAATGCCCAGTCTATGACTCTGCGATCCTCAGCATTAAGCTTACCCAATCCCTTCTGATAAGGATATCTTCCATAGGAAACCAGCTCTTCCACTGTTAGACCATCCGGTGCCGTTGGGGACTGGGGAAGGATTGCCATCTGCTTTGCTAATTCACGGGTTGAAAGCTCATAGATACTTTCTCCATCCAAGAAAACCTTGCCTTTCCTAACCTTCATAATTCTTCCCATGGCCTTTAAGAGTGTGGATTTGCCACAGCCGTTGGGCCCAATGATTGTTGTTATCTTTCCCATGGGTATTTCCAGGCTTAATTGTTCAATAATGTTTTGCTCTTCATATGCTACATCAATTCGATCAATTCTGAACTCTTTCATATTGACTCCTATCTGATGCTCTAATGGCATCTCCTTCATCGTTTCCATAAATACCTTTTACTGCCCCTATCCTCTCTTACCTTTTGTGCGGTTCGTTCGAATCATAAGTAAGATAAAATAAGGAGCGCCTATGATAGCTGCTACAATACCTGCCGGTATCTCAGAAGGTTCAATTATTGTTCTTCCAATGGTGTCGGCAATTAGGACCAATAAAGCACCAACCACCGCACACACAGGTAATAAGAATTTATGTCTTGCCCCTACTAGCCTCCTGGCCAGATGAGGTCCAATCAATCCTACAAAATGAAGACTACCGCTGATGGTTACTGCTGCCGCCGCAAGTGCAACTGCGGTGAAAAGAAGCTTTTTCTTCTCTGAGGCGACCCTTGCACCGAGGCCAATTGCAAGCGTGTCTCCAACTCCCAGTATATCCAGCTCCTTTGCCTTTAGAAGCAGATAGCTAACACCCACTATAATCCAGGGCAATAGTGACACGACCAGCTTCCAGTTGGAATTATAAATATTTCCCGCCTGCCAGACAGCAACAAAATCGAACTGGGTATCATCCAGCTTTAGAACAATCATTGTCATGCAGGCATTAATACCGGCCTGAATAGCAACACCATTTAAAACAAGTCGCATGGGCTGAATTCCGACACCCTTTTGCACGGATAGCCAATAGATAACCGCGCTGGTAAGTAATGCCCCCAGCAAGGAAAAGAAAGGCATCAATAAAGTAATACCTGTTGTCATAGTCCCGTATAGTGTCATAAATATTACAACTACAATTCCAGCCCCTGCATTGATTCCCATAAGACCTGGATCTGCCAGTGAATTCTTCGTAATTCCTTGGAGTACACAGCCGGATAAGGAGAATCCAATACCTACCAAAATCGCTGTAACAATTCTAGGTAAGCGGAATTCAAAAATAATAAGATTTTCCTTTGCCGTACCTCCTCCAAATAAGATTCGAAGGATATCGTCAATGGGGATCTTCGTATAGCCGGCATTCATACTAACAAAGACCAGCACTAAGAGAAGAATTATGGATATACTAAAAATATGTATAAATCTACGATATTGTTTTACAGTACTTTGCTGCCCCATCTAAGCCTTCCCCCTTTCCTTACGCGCATAATAGAGGAAGATTGGTACACCTACCAGAGAGATAACCGCACCCAGTGGGATCTCCGCAGGTTGATTAATCGTCTTTGCAAAATAGTCTGCTGCTACCACTAACAAGCCCCCCTGTACAGCACTTAGCGGTATCACAAAACGGTAATCCGGACCTACTAGAAATCTTACAAAATGGGGAATCATTATTCCTACAAAGGTAATGCTGCCACAAAGGGCAAAGGAGGTTCCGGACAACAGAATAATCAAGATTGTACCGATTCGACCCGTCACCTTCGTGTTCACTCCAATTCCAATTGCCATCTCCTCTCCCATGCTCATAATGGATATCCTGCGGGAGATTGCTATGGCTATCAGAATGCTGAGAGTAATAATTGGTCCGGCAATTCTAAGTTGCTGCCAGCTGGTACCCGACACATTTCCCATGATCCAAAACATAATATTCTGAGATGCGTTCGCTGTAATTGCAATAGCCTGGCTGATCGCTGAGAAAAGAGTACTTACAGTAGCACCTGCCAGCACCAGCTTAATTGCCCGATTTCCTCCCGGTACCAGACTGGTAATAAAATGAACACAGCCAGCTCCAAGCGCTGCTCCTAAAAATGTTAGTATTACAATTTGCGTATAGGAGGCTCCTTTTAAAAATACTAATGCAAATGCCAGAAATAACCCGGCACCAGAGCTTAAGCCCATAAGTCCTGAATCTGCCAGCGGATTTCTGGTGATACCCTGCATCATGGCACCTGCAACTGCAAGTGCAGCACCAATCAGCACGCCGCACAGTGCTCTTGGAATACGCATATCCCGAACCAGTAATTGCTGAGAATTACTGGGGTCAAAAGCGATAACAGCATCTATAATTGTATTCAAAGATACCTTGGCAGCTCCACTGGTAACTGAAAGGATTATTGCGAGCCCAAGTGCGATTATACTTACTAATAGTACCAAAATTGCTAAGCCTGCTCGATTCCTCTCCTTAGGCATCACTTTCTTTTGGATTTCCATTCCTTTTACCTCCATATAATGAGCAGCTGCTTGGATTACCTTAGGAGGCTACCGCGTTTTGCTGAAGCTCATATAACCTTTTATATGTCTTATTTGACTTGATTAATCTCTCGTGGGTTCCTTCCTGTACGGCTCCGGATGCTTCGACCACCACAATTCGATCCGCATCCTTAATCGTGGAGAATCGATGAGCTATAATCAGAGTGGTTCTTCCCTCAGCCAGCTCCTTTAGAGATTGATGAATGGCAATCTCATTTTCTGCATCCAGCGCTGAGGTTGCTTCATCCAATATGAGAATTGGGGGATTCTTTAAGAACATTCTCGCAATCGATAATCTCTGTCGCTGACCACCGGATAGCAAAATTCCTCTTTCTCCAATGATAGTCTTCATTCCAAGAGGCAGACTTCGGATAAAATCATCCAGCTGAGCCTTCCTGGCAGCCTCCCAAAGCTCCTCGTTGGTAGCCTGAGGCTTCCCAAAGCTGATGTTCTCCTCTATGGTTCCCGCAAAAAGAAATACTTCTTGAGCAACTACCCCGATATGTCTACGCAAGGACTGCAAGGTAATGTTTCGGATATCCATCCCCTGTATGGTAATGCTGCCGGACTGGGGCTCATAAAACCTGGGAAGCAGGTTACAGATGGTGCTCTTACCCGCCCCGGAGCTTCCAACAAAGGCTACGGTTTCACCTTCCTTAATCTTCAAGGACAAACCGGATAATACCTTCTTTTTTCCATCATAGGAGAAATCGATATCCTTAAGTTCAATATTTCCCTTTAACCCTGTAACGGCTGTTGCACCTTCTAAATCCACAATCTCCGGTTTTATGTCCATAAGCTCCAGGAAATTCTTAAAGCCTGCAATTCCCTTGGGATATCTGGCAACAAAGGTGCTTATCATTTCAATCGGCTTCAACACCATATTGGTCAGCAGGATAAAGCTGAAAAATTGTCCTTTCGACAAATCTCCATTCAGAGCCAGCCAGCCTCCGGCAAGAATAATCATAACCGGGAGTATTTTTGTAACAAAATATGTAATACCATTACAGACAGCAACCTTTCGATAACCATCCTTTTGCTTGCCGCAATACCGATTTGTTTCCTCCTGAAACCCCCTTCTTTGATCGCTTTCACAGGCATAGGCTTGAATCACCCGGATTCCTGCAAAGTTCTCTTCCAGTTTCCCTGCTATTTCACCTGCACTTGCATATAACTCTCTTGAGGTATTTACCATCTTTTTCGTAAATTTAATATTAATCATAAGCAGCAGAGCCACATTGAATAGAATTAAGATGGAAAGCAGCCCACTGATGGAAGACATAATGATTACGGTGGTAACCAACATCGTACTGGCAACTAAGAACTGATCCGGTGCATAATGTGCCACCGTACCAACCTGATGAAGGTCGTTGGAAACCTTCGAAATGAGCTGACCCGTTTTTGAATGATCAAAGAAGCTATAAGACATTCTCTGCAAATGTGCGAACAAATCGTTTCTCATATCATTTTCTATGTGCATTCCCAGCTTTTCTCCCCAGTAATCAATTACCATATATAAAAATGTATTTATAAAGTATGCCCCTAGCAGCAGTAAGCCTACCATTACCATGCCTCTCCAGTTTCCCGCCGGTAAAAGATCATCCACGATATAACTGATTGCGGAGGGAAATATCAGTTCTATGATCGCTACTGCTACTGCACAGAATAAATCAATAAAAAATAAAAGCTTATAAGGTTTATAATAGGATAAAGCCCTTTTGATCATGATTGACACCCATTCCTCTATGTTATAAAAACAGATGCAAGCTATGAAAGCCTTGCATCTGCCTGCTGAATTACTCACTATGACAGTTAGATCATCCGCCTTCCCCTTTAAAGTACATCAGATACAGCTTCATGAACAACTGATTGATCACTCATTACTGTGCTAATAATGCATCTGTGATGAAGTTTACCGTATAAACGGTTGCCAAAGGACTGCAAGCGTGACCGCCTCCATCAAGACGGTACACATGGCCATCCTTTACAGCCTTTAATGACTGCCACACGGTATTGCTTTGCATCGCTTCATACAGCGCCTCATCACCATCAAATACATTCAAGAAAATATAATCAGGATTCATCGCTACTATCGCTTCCATGGAAATCTGCTCATAGGTAGTAGCGGTGGTATAGCCTTCCGGAGTATTGAGACCTAAGCCTGTTTCATCATCAAATAAGTCTGAGCGGTAAGCATAATAATAAGTATCCTCACTCATAACAGACATATGTAATACAGTGGCACCACTATACTTTTCGTCTAGCTTCTCTCTGTCCGCTTTTAATTTTTCATCAATCTCAGTGATTACTTCTTCTGCTTTAGCTTCTTTATTCACTATTTTCGCAACTTCTCTAAGACTTAATCTCCAATCCATCTTAGTATCGCTACCAAACACAGCTACGTTAGATACTTTTTCATAGTTTTCAATTTCTAAGCTGGTTACATCATATGCCTGATGAAGCATAATGTCTGGGGCTAGTTCTGCAAGCAGCTCCAGATTTACTTCTTTTGCGCCTAAATCCTGCACACTGCTTAAATCATAGCCGTTAAAAGCATCCCAGGTGGCAATATAATTTTCCGCACCGGAGGCAGCAATAGGCATTATATCCAGCATAATCAGTGTTTCCCATAACGGAAGGTAATCAGTAACCACCTTAACAGGCTCTTTCTCAATCACCACTTCCCTTTCTGCTGCATCCACAAAGGTATCAGGATATGTAATGGAAGAAGCTGCTTCCTCCTCTGTTGTAGCTTCCTGAGCTGCGGCGGTAGGTTCTGTCTGTACCGCTTCACCAGATTCTTCTGTTGTAACATCATTTGATGCATCCTCTGATGCCTCTTTACTGCTGCAAGCTGTCAGCACTAAGGAAGCTGCCAAGATAAGCATTAATGCTTTCATAGATCTTTTCATTCTATAATTCTCCTTCTGTGATTTTGATACTCATTATCATTACAGGAGTAAAATATAACATACTTAACAATAAAAGCAAATGGGCTTTTTTCAAATTAATATGGATTTTTTCCAAATTGGTTACGAAATTTTGATGGTGACATTCCAAGATTCTGTTTAAATATCCGGCTAAAATGTAAGGAATCCTCATAACCAACTAAGGCTGCTATCTCAGAGATTGAGATATCCTCCTCTATGATCAGCTCCTTTGCCCGCTTGATTTGAATATCCATGATATATTTCTTTGGGCTTAGTCCTATCTTCTTTTGAAACAGATAGGAAAACTGCTTGGGATTCATCCCAAACGCTTCTGCAAGCTCAGTAATTACCAGATTTTTATCCAGATTAGTATGTATATAATCAATGACCCGGTCAAATGGATCTTTCTGCTGATATTCCATTCTCTCTGCAGAGAAATCCAGAATATTTGAGATAATTTCATATAATAAAGCTTTGGATATCAATTCATTACGATATCCGGACTTTTTATTTATTTGAATTAGCTTCTCTAATAAGAGAACAATTTCTCTGTTACGATCAGAATAGATTTTTAACGTAAAGTTTAAATCAAGAAGTGATTCCTTCCAATTCTCTTGATTTAGTACCCTATAATGCACGAGAATATATTCCCAGATTTCATCACCTAACACTTCTTTATATAATTCCATTTTCGAGCCTGCATGCAAAACAGTACCTGGCTCCAGAAGATACTCTTTCTTACAGATATCAAATCGTGCCTTCCCGCCAATTGGAAACACAAGACCACATACACCCTCCATCGTAGTTTGCTGCGCTACCTTACTTCCCGGTGGTACTGATACCCGATAGATTCCATCCAATTGTATATTGGCTTTCGCAAACTGTATCATCAAATCGCTGATATTCATATTCTTATCCTCTTACCATCTAGCTTTGATGGGTTAGAAATCTTTTTTATTAACAGCTTAACTCGTCCGTTAGTCAATACTAACCCAAATATCGTAACATAGGATGCTATGATTTGGCAAATATTATTTTTCTATTCAGGTTTTTACTTAATTGAGACTTATATCCATCTCGGCAAGTTACCTCTATTGCCGCAGAATTCATATTGTCTGAAACAATGGGATAGAATAAAATACAAAAAATAGGACCATCTACTTGTGGTGATAGTCCTATTAAAGCTTATTTCATGTCCTTGGTTTATCTTGTTTCGCTTTTCTTTATAATTGTTCTTTCTAACTGTTTTTATTTCACAGGTTCTGCTCTATTCTATTCGGATAGTTTCTATAATTTTTATTCAGCCAAACCCAAAGCCTCCGCCAAGGCTAGAATTGTCAGTGACTGTCCGTACGCCATCGGAGCAATCAGGATGTTTTTATAGTGCTCCGCATCATATCCCATGCCGGTTCCACCGGATACATTCTGAACTGTTCCGTCCTTGTCGATATTTTTCAATATTGCCTGAACTGCCTTTTCCGCACACGCCAGATAAGAATCATCCAAAATGCCGTACCGGATTCCTTTTAGAATACCGG
>JAQZBD010000335.1 GCA_029239235.1 Herbinix sp. | reverse complement strand
GGAAGCTGGTGTAATTTCTTGAATCCATTGTACAGACTGCTCAATAAAGCTCAATTTTCGACTTGCTCCTTCGTAATCTGGATTAAGGTGAGCCGTGAGCATATGCTTTGAAATATGCTCATCATTCCAGAAATTAATTTCGTTTTGCTTATAGAGCGCAGGACGCTTCAAATTCATAAAAATATCGTTATACATAAAAACCACTCCTTTAAATGAGTCAATAAAAAAAGCCGTAGATTTAACTCTACGACTAATCTTCTTTTGGTGAAGATAAGTTTAAGAGTAAAATAAAACCAAACAGTAGACACAAAAACAAGACCGTCAAACGGTTGCTTTTTACCTATTGAACTGATTTTATTTACTCTTTTCCAGCCGCATCTATCCACCGATTTTGTGGTATCCGATACGCCGGATAATCATCACCTTTTCATTAAATTATATTTTTATTATTATATCGTTTTGCTTTGCTTGTCAATGGATACCCCAGCGCATTATATTCTGACATGCAATTCGTCATTCGTTTTGAGCTTTTCGCGTCCTATAACTTTTATAGACTCCTGCATGTGTCAGAACCTGCAAAAATACTTTTCCGACTTCCTCTTGCAGTATCTCATTGACATTATCGCTGGACACTTCAGAATAGTTACCCAAGAATCCTTCCAGCCAATCAGCATGCTTCTCTAACACTTCATTGCTTCTTGGATTTTTATTTTCCAGGATATATTGACCAAGTAATTCCATCTCATCCTTTAGTCTTGCCGGAAGAACGGCGAGCCCCATAACTTCAATCAGCCCGATATTCTCTTTCTTAATGTGGTGAAGCTCAGCATGGGGATGGAACACACCTAGGGGATGCTCCTTCGTTGACAAATTATTACGCAGTACCAAATCCAATTCATAGCTACCATCTCGCATTCTTGCAATTGGAGTAATGGTATTATGGGGCTCCTGATTCGTTTCTGAGTAAATATCAGCTGCCTCATCGGAATAGCCGCGCCATTTCTGTAGGATGTGATCGGCTAACTCAACCAACCTCTTATCCTCCTTGGAACGAATTCGAAGCACAGACATAGGCCAGGCTACGATTCCTGCTTCCACATCTTCGTAACCAGGGATTTTAAATTCAAATTCAACTTTAGCCTTTGCCATAGCGAATTCATAATTTCCACCCTGAAAATGATCGTGGCTCAGAATAGACCCACCCACAATGGGCAGATCTGCATTGGAACCGACAAAATAATGCGGGAATAAGGCTACAAAATCTAAGAGCTTACGAAAGGTAGCTTTCTCAATCTTCATTGGAATATGCTCATTATTAAATACGATACAATGCTCGTTGTAATATACATAAGGCGAGTACTGAAAGCCCCAATCCTGACCATGAATTGTAATCGGAATCACTCTATGATTCTGCCTGGCAGGATGATCCACTCTTCCCGCATAACCCACATTCTCCTTACATAGAAGGCATTTGGGATATCCGCTCTGCTTCGCATGTTTTGCTGCTGCTATTGCCTTTGGATCCTTTTCCGGCTTTGACAAATTTATCGTTATATCAAGGTCGCCATACTGCGTTTTAGTAACCCATTTTACATCCTTCTTAATTCGATAGCGTCGAATATAATCTGTGGCCTGGCTGAAATTATAGTAAAAGTCCGTGGCTTCTCTTGGAGATTTCGCATATTCCTTTTTGAATTTAGCGATGATTTCGCTGGGTCTTGGAGTTATAATCCCCATAACTCTGGTATCGAATAAATCTTTATATACGATACTATCTTCTACTAGTCCAGCTCCTTGTGCGTATTCCAAAAGAGAACTCAAAATATCTTCCAGCTGAAGATCTTCCTCTGATATCAGCTCCGCCTGAACCAGTATATCCTCTCCCTCTAAATCCTGATAATCCTCCACTTGAAATAATTCTAGTAATCTATTTATTGTATAATCAATATCATCTGCTTCGATTAAACCAGTCTTTAATGCATAAATAACCAGTCTTTTTATTCCTTTGTAAATCATGCGTTCCTCCGTTTTGTGATTAACTGTCAAATCTATTCCCTTCATCCTACCGATAACCATTCGGATGATTTTTATGCCAGTTCCAGGCGGAAGTAATGATTCCTTCCAAATCTGCATGCTCCGGTTTCCATCCAAGGATTGTTTTTGCTTTCTCGCTGGAGGCAATTAAAACGGCCGGATCACCTGCACGTCTTGGTACAATCTCAGTTTTAATAGGATCACCGGTAACCTTACGAGCAGTCTCTATAACCTCCTTCACGGTAAAGCCCACTCCATTTCCAAGATTAAAGATATTACTTTCATTGCCCTTTATCAAATACTCTACCGCAAGAATATGTGCCTGAGCCAAATCGGTGACGTGGATATAATCCCGGATACAGGTACCATCCTTCGTATCATAATCATCACCAAAAATACTGATTGCTTCTCTTTGCTTGTTGGGCACCTGTAAAATAAGCGGAATTAAATGTGATTCTGGGTTATGTGCCTCTCCGATGTCTCCGCTTTTATGAGCACCGCAAGCATTAAAATAACGTAGGGATACAAACTTTAGTCCATGTGCCTTGCCAGTCCAATGAAACATTTTCTCCATGGATAACTTTGTCTCACCATAGGTGTTTGTTGGCTCTGTACGATCAGTTTCCAGAATCGGAACCCTCTCGGGTTCCCCATAGGTAGCCGCGGTAGAGGAAAATACAATCTTGTCAACACCGTTTGCAACCATAGATTCCAGCAAAACCTTAGTACCACATAGGTTATTATCATAATATTTTAAAGGGTTAACCATGCTTTCACCTACAAGAGAGTTCGCAGCAAAGTGTATTACTGCCTCTATCTTTTCCTGTTCGAACACATGATCAATAAAGCTTCTTTCTCGGATATCCCCTTGATAGAATCGTGCTTTTGGATGTACTGCCTCTTTATATCCGGTTTCAAGATTATCTACGATAACAACATCCTCACCCCTATCAATTAACTCATATACGGTATGGGATCCGATGTATCCGGCACCACCTAATACTAAAATCTTCATAAACTTCATCCCTTCTTTACTTAATCTGAAACTACTTTAATATGAAACTAC
>JAQZBD010000113.1 GCA_029239235.1 Herbinix sp. | reverse complement strand
CCTTATCCTACAATTCATCGCTCAACAAGTCCCTTAAAATATATCTTAAATATCGCTCCACAATATTAATCTGAGAGCACTGGTACAGCATTCTGGAGCCAACCACATCCTCAATTTCATTAAATATTAATTCGCCCTGATCGTCGATAATAAAGTCGATGCCCACCAAGCCAAAGTCGAACTGATTGATTATTATTTGAACCAGCTGTCTTTCCTTTGCCGAGAGTTCATAAAGCTCGACCTCTCCATCTAAGGAAAAATTCGATTTAAAGCCTTCCTTTGCCGTTCTTAACACTGCTGCAACAATCTCTTTCCCGATCACGTAGACCCTTAAATCCTGATGTTTATTTCCAACTAAGGGTTGAACCACAACATCACTATGCGCTAACCCCTGTATCATGTTATTGCTGTTTCGATTGTTAGGAACACCATCTATGTTATTGGTAACATCTGAATGTAGTTCTTCACAATCAGCTATCCGGGGATTTGCAAGAAATACCTGCTGTCCGCCATGCCCTTCAACAGATTTAATCACTGTAGGCTCATCCATTCTTGATAATACTTCTTTTATTTGTGCATTTTGATAAAAGCTGGAATCCACCATTGCTATACCGGTTTTTGCTAGAAATTGATAGGTTCTTGCCTTATCATTGCAAATCTCTGAAACAATAGAATTATTATAAACCTTGATTCCTAACAGCTCCAGCTGTCTGCTTAACAGAGGATAGATCGTACGGTTGATAGCAAAATCGGGATACTCCACCTCTTCCTTTTGATGTTTAATAAACCACCGATTGCCTTTAACCCCAAATTCCAGTTCCTCAACCAATACCAGCTCGATTTCTATTCCCAGCTTAATTCCTTCCTCAATATAGAAACGAATGTACTCCTTGTTATAAATCGCTGCTTCACGATGATATATGATCCATGCTAGCATACAAACACCCTTCCTAAAATTAATATACCTTATTTTTGATATACGTAATGATTTCATCCGCTGCATTAACACCGGTGCAAACAAAAATATTTTTAAAATGTGCATTGGAATTAACCTCGCAAACCAGGGTCTCATCCTTATCTCCAAACAGCAGATCCACACCGGCAAAATCAAGTCCAATCACTTTACAGCATTGCAATGCCAGCTCACATTGTTCCTGTGACGGCTCATAGGGCAATATGCTTCCACCAATGGATGCATTTGCACGAAAATCCCCATTTTCCGAATACCGGTACATACTTGCAACCACACGGTCACCAACTACCTGCAAACGAACATCTCTACCCTTGCTGACTTGAATAAATTCTTGAAATATGACCGGTCTTGTACCACATTGCTGTAGCTGTTGAAGCAGCTCCTCATAATTTAAGGCCAAGTATACCTGCTGACCAAAGGATCCATAGCATTCTTTGACGACCAAGGGAAAGCCTAATCTATCTCCTGTATCCCTAAGAAAATCATAGTTCGTATAACCAATATTATCAAAGGTCATCGGTGCTATGATTGTTCTTGGCATCGGTAGCTTAGCACTCATTAGTGTCAGATGCGTCTGCGCCTTATCGTCACAGATACGAATTGCTTTTGAGGAGTTGAATACCGGATATCCTAACTGTTCTAGATATTGTGCCAGCTTAACATCCTTATCCCAGAAAAGTATAAAGTCTACATCATCCTTTCTTTCTCCCGGAATATCAATTAGAAGGTCAGCATTTGTCTTAATCTGTAATTCAATTCCTTGTTTTTTAGCCGCTGTAACCAGCCAGGCATGAATTTCATTAAACTTATACGAATCTAAAAATGCATTTACTACAAGAATACCCTTCATTCTAACCACCAATCTAGTAAAGTGTTAAAATCAGCTATGAAATCACACCAACGATCATCTATTTGATCATTCCATAGAATTAATACTCTTCCAAATACTGCTCAAACTGTTCCAAAGACATTAACACTTTTCTCGGCTTTGTGCCTTCCTCGGGACCTACTACTCCGGCTTCTGCCAGCTGATCCATAATTCTGGCGGCACGGTTAAAGCCAATTTTATACACTCTTTGCAGCATTCCAATAGAAGCCTTGTCTTTATCAATTATGAATTTTCCTGCCTCTGAAAAATATTCATCCCGGTCGTCACCACCACTCTGCATGACGCCTTCGCCTGCCTTAGCATTGTTTATCTTCTCATGAATATCGTCGCTGTAATTAGACTCTGTATTATTCGTTTTTAAGAAATCCACCACTGCAGCAACTTCTTTATCACTAATAAAGGCTCCCTGAATACGAACCGGCTTCGGATAGCCTGAAGGGAAGAATAACATATCTCCCTTACCTAACAGCTTTTCTGCACCTGCGCTGTCCAGTACTGTTCGAGAATCAATTTGTGAAGATACCGCAAAAGCAATTCTCGATGGAATATTCGCTTTAATCAAACCAGTAATAACATTAACCGAAGGTCTTTGAGTCGCAATGACGAGGTGAATACCGGCAGCTCTTGCTAACTGTGCCAAGCGGCAAATGGCATCTTCTACCTCACCCGGTGCCACCATCATAAGATCCGCTAACTCATCTATGATAATGACAATCTGAGGCAGCTTTTGAACAGTTTCATCCTGCAGGTGCTCTACCTGGGCTACCTTATCATTATAGCTCTTTAAATCCTTTGCTCCGACATCAGCAAATTTTTTATAGCGCTCCGTCATCTCTATTACCGCCCAATTAAGTGCAGCAGAAGCCTTCTTCGGGTCTGTTACAACCGGAATCAATAGATGAGGTATCCCATTATACACATTTAATTCTACCACTTTAGGATCTACCATAATCATGCGGACATCCGAGGGCTTTGAATTATATAATATACTCATGATTAAGGTATTAATACATACCGACTTACCCGACCCGGTCGCTCCTGCAATGAGTAAATGCGGCATCTTCGCAATATCTGTTACTATCGTTTGTCCCCCGATGTCTTTGCCTACCGCAAAAGAAATGTTTGACTTACTACCGGTAAATTCCTTACTCTCTATTAACTCACGGAAGGTTACCATCGTATTTTCTTTATTCGGAACCTCGATGCCTACAGCCGCTTTTCCTGGAATTGGTGCTTCTATACGGATTTCGGAAGCTGCTAGATTCAGCTTGATGTCGTCAGCAAGACTCGTAATCCTGCTCACCTTTACTCCCTGCTCCGGCGTAAGCTCATACCTTGTAACCGCCGGTCCAACACTGGCATTGGTAACAGTCACATGTACACCAAAGCTGTCAAAGGTGGTCTGCAGCTTCATTGCAGTCTCCTTTAAATCCTTTTCTGTCATACTTCCCTTACCATTTTTATTTTTAGGTGCCATTAGCAAATTGGGTGAAGGGAAGATATACTCCTTTTCCTGCGCTTTTTGAGAGATTTCGAGCTGTTCTACATTTGTAGATTCTTTTTCAGGGCTTTTATTTTTTCTTTCTACATGGCTAGACTCAACCACTGCTTCATTCTCAACCTGATGCTCTGCAGCAACTTCTGGCTCAGATAACCGGTGATTCTCAGCAACTTCTGGCTCAGCTATCAGACAATCTTCAGTTTCAAACTCTACCCTTTTTACATCAACATCCTGAGCCTCTTCCTTTTGCAAGGCATGTCCAAATTTATTACGAAGTTCTTCTTCGTAAGTTGTGATAGCCTCCTCCTGCTCCACCTCAGGCTCTTTCTCATTATCGAATAGGTGATGAAAATTCAGAACCGGAAGCTTTTCTTCTTCTTTCGTCTGTGTCTTTTTTAACTTTCTATCTTTTAATCCAAACGATTCTTTCTGGTCGGAGGGAGCTGCCTGAAGGTTCTGTCCAGACACCTGAGCTTTTAAAGGTGACTGCGTATTCTGAACTGTCTTGTCCATAATAAAGGTTTTCGGCGGTCTGCGCCCAGAATCACCAAGTTCTTCCTCTTCCTCCATTTGTTCTTTTCGCAGACGTTGATACTCCAATCTCTCCTGAAAGGAATCCTTACTTTTCTTTGCTATATAAGTAAGCAGCGCCTTTCCGGATAGGAGGATCAGTGAGATGATAATAATGGCAATTATAATTATATAGGTCGCTACCTTTTCAAACAAACTGCAGAATATAATGACTAAAGTTCCGCCCAATATTCCACCGCCGTTACGAGCGTCCTTGGACTCCAAATAATAATCAAAAAGTTTTCTGGTACTCACATAGGAGTTGGTCAGTAATTCAATCAATGCCGCCAAAGCAATAAATAATATAATTGCACTAATAATTTTTACAAGAGCTTTGCGATTGCCCATGTTTGACAAATGAAATGCCATCAGAAAAAAAAGAATAAAAGGAAAGATATATGTTTCCAGACCGATCATTCCAAAGAAAAAGCCACTAATATATTTTCCGACAGTACCCGATAAATCCAAATTACTCAAAAACAACAAGACTGATATCACCAGTGTTACAATAAGAATAATCTCATCTTGTATTGCACCATTTTCCTTCACTCTCGCCTGTGTTTTCTTATTATATTTTTTCTTTTGTGTATTGGTACTTTTTTTCGTTTTTTGTTTGGGAGCCATTTGTTACCTCTTCCTCCTTGTTCCCTCTAGCCTGAATAACAGATGAACCAATATGCCAATTCATCTGTCTTGATTTTCATATTGAATTCGGGGCATAAGTCTTCTTTCGTCTAGTATGATGAATACCGATTCACTCACCAGCATCCTATCATAGAAATCAAACTTATGCCAACGAAATACTTATTTTACTTTAAATACCAGAGAATTGCAAGCACTCCTACTGCGAAGCAATAATACGCGAAGTATTTAAACTTCTTTCCACGTACGATGACTAACATTGTTTTTATAGCAAAAAAACCTACCGCTGCTGCTATCACAGTTCCAACCATATAATTCATGAGCTGATTCTGTGTTACCATATCCATGGAAAAATCTTTGACTTCCAGGACAACCGCACCTAATATAGCAGGGATTGACATAATAAAGGAATACTTCACTGCGAAATCCCGGTCAAATCCCAATAACAGTGATGCAGTAATCGTACATCCTGATCTAGATAGACCTGGCAATATCGCAAGACCTTGTGCTACACCGATTACTCCTGCCTCCGTATAGCTGGCATTTGCATCATTCTTCGTCCCCTCTTTCGCACGATCCGCAATAATAAGGGACATTCCCGTAAGAATTAAGCACATTCCGGTAATTAAAACATTATTACTAATGCCCTCAATCAGATCCTTAAACAGGATTCCTATCAATCCAGTCGGTATTGTAGAGACAATCACCAGCATTACAAACCGACGGTAAGGGGTCGAAAGCACTTGCTTATAGTTGACTTTCTTTTGATCGTTCGGTTGATTTATGAAACGCCCAATATTGACTAAACAGTCTCCAATTAGTTTAAAACCTTCACAAATCAGTTCCAGAATATCCTTCCAGAATGCGATACACACTGCTACCAAAGTTCCAAAATGTAACATTACATTAAATAATAGCCCGGTATCCGCGTTCATATGTAAAATATTACTCATTAATGCCAAATGCCCATCGCTGCTAATTGGCAGAAACTCCGCTATCCCTTGTACAACTCCCATAATAATTGCATTTAATAAGTCCATACTTATTCCCATGCCTTTCAATGTTTGATATTTGCTTCAAGCCTTGAAACAGACCTCTTATTATGTAGTTTGAAATAACCTTTCCTCCGTATTCTGCCCTTTTCATCAATTTGGTTAATTTTGCAAACCAAAACATTCCCAGCCTTCATTATACCTTTATTAAAAATGATATGCAAGTCAAACTTCCTTTGATGAATCGATGCTTTTCTACTCTAGCACACATAAAAAAAGCCCGTCTATGCAGTATAAACGGGCTAAGCATTTATTTTTCATTCAATTAATATATAACTTATTCTTGAACTAACGATCATATAACAGCAAGGCTGCCAGGTGTGTGTTCTTTCTTTCATACTAACGGCCATTCAACCCAAGGCTGCCAGGTATGAAATGTTCTTTCTTTCACACTAACGGCCATTCGATCGCAACGCCGCCAGGTGTCGGATGTGAAATGTCTTTATTTAACACTCATTCCCGGAGCATAGTCACTATTAAGATAATCTTTCATATTCGTAGAATTAACTCGTTCAATTACATAGCCTTCACCATCCCGGCGAGTTGTTATTCTACCATTTGGCAAAATAACCTCTTTATACTCTGGATTACTTATTTCACTATAATTTATTGACCCATAACTTGCGCCTTTTATATCACTATTTCTTTTTGCATGAAAGACGCTAGGATCTGCATAAATTCTTTCTAATGGTCTGATTGTATACAACATATCACAATCACTCTCCTTTTTTCTCATCAATCATTTCATTGATCTTGCGTAGTGCCTCTTTAATACCGCCCACTTCATTAATAATACCTTTTTGTACTGTTTCCGGGCCTACCAGAATTGATCCGACATCCTTTGCCAGTTGACTTGTATCTAGCATTAGATCTTTAAAGCTCTTGTAGTCGATTTGAGAATGGGACACTACGAAGCTAATGATTCGATCTTGAATCTTCTCAAAATATTCAAAGGTTTGTGTTACCCCAATCACAGTACCATTCATACGAACCGGATGTATGATCATCGTTGCCGTCGGAACAATATAGCTATAATCAGCTGAAACTGCCAAAGGAACACCAATGGAATGTGATCCTCCAAGCACCAGGGTAACTGTAGGCTTACTTAAGGAAGCTATCATTTCGGCTATGGCCAGTCCAGCCTCCACATCTCCTCCAACCGTGTTAATCAGAATTAACAATCCATCAATCTCAGTACTGTCCTCAATAGCAGCTAATTGTGGCAGCACATGTTCATATTTTGTTGTTTTATTATGTTGAGGAAGACATTCATGCCCTTCAATTTCACCTATAATTGATAATAAATGTATTTTATGCTCTCGATTTCCGTTTTCCAGGACAGTCTGACCATATTCACTGATTTTCTGATCCTTTAAATCTTCATTTTCTTTAACTACTTTTTCTTTTTCTTGCTTTTCCTGAGAATTTTCTTCCTGTTCACCACCATTAGCATCCTTCTTTTTTCGGCTGTCTTGTGGATTATTCTGATAGAGTATATTCTGCCCGTCATTTTCCATTAAAATATCATTTTGCATGTGACGCCCTCATTTCTAGTTTAATAATAAATAAGCTACTTGACTTATTAATTGTAAATTGATCGAATTTTTAACCCTATTAACCCTATATAGTGTAAAAAGAGGAATTACAGAAGTAATTCCTCTTTTTATTATTTGATCAACCTGTTTATTTTATTCTATGATGAGATTATTTTATATTCCTGTAACTAGATTATTTTATATTCCTGTAACTAATTATTTTATTATTCAATTGACTTTTAACACTATCAAGATATCAATTCTATCTGATATCCTCCTCATTCCCATGTTTTTTTTCTTCTCGTCTAAATTCAAGAATATCGCCAGGTTGACAATCTAAAATATCGCAGATAGCCTCCAAGGTAGAAAAACGTATTGCACTAACTTTTCCTGTTTTAATTTTTGACAAATTTACATTTGCAATCCCCACTTTTTCAGCCAAGTCATTTAAGGATATTTTTCTATCAGCCATAACACGGTCTAGCCTTAATATAATCGCCATCGATAGACCTCCTAAAGTAATTCATCTGTCTCTCTTTGTAACTCTGCACCATAATCAAAAACTGTGGCAATAAAAAAGAATGATAAGGCAAGCACAACAAAGGAAAAATCAAAGGATAATTGAATATCAATTGCTACGGCAAAAGTACGATAAAATCCTAATTTTGCAATCGGAACGATGAATGCATAAATTAATAAAAGACTACCTATTTTTTTAAGTCGATTAACATTCACTTTATTAAATGGTGCACAATCTTTACTAATCGATTTAAACATGTTGTATGCTATTTTAAATATATAGCACATCCATACTCCAATTAAAATTATAGTAGACATTTCTGCCATAACTTCACCCTTTGTACTTATTGCCATTCCAACGATTGAGTAAAAATGAATCCCCTTTTCTAAGTTAAAATTAACATTTGGATCGATAGAAATCCAAACCAGAGTTCCTATAGGTATACATAACCCAACGATTAGTAAAATACACATTATCCGTAATATAATAGCCATTGTTTTACTGCTCTTTTGGATCTTGCTTTGTAGGTTGTTCATATAATAACCTCCATTCATTTTCATTAAGGTTATTATAACACCGCTGAGTAAGAATTACAATTAATATTTAATGTTTATCATTAAATATTATATAATTATCATTATTATAACCCATGTCCCCAATAGGACTGAATATTTTTCTTTTCTATCTCCAAGACAAAATTTCTCTTTATCCACAGAAAATACTCAAGCTCTTTTACAATTTGAAATAAGGTTGCTCTAAATTCAAATTCTTCTCGGGTTCTTGGCAACTCTTCATTTCGGTAATGTTCCTTTAATTGTTCCAACTCTACTAAGAGACCTTTTATGTTATTAAACTCATGAAAGGATTCCGAGATGAGATCTATAAAATCTGCGATCGGATAGGTTTGCTTTAGCAGTACTGAAATTTCTTCAATCTTGGATTTAATATCCTTTAAAACTCCTAGCTGAAGTTTTCTCATCTCAAGATAGGATACCAGATATTTGGTATCATTTAATAAGGTGTTCCCCGCTTCCTCATATGCACTCTGCAATAATTCCTCCAGCTTTATTTCCAGTTGTAGAAAATCAACCTGTTCGAACAGCTTTTCTTCTTGCTCCTGACTAGGATATACGGTACTTCCCCCTTGAACAAGGCACATTTCCTTATTTCTAAGCAAATTCGATAGGGTCTTTAAAGCACCCTTGATATCTTCTTCAAACAATAATTGATTTTTTCTAATCTCTATTTTTTTACTGGGTATAATCAGATTTAATATAATGCCCAGCAGCATTCCTACACATAATATGCCCAGTTCATTCATTATAAGCGGTAGATCTATCCGCTGCTCGATTAAAAAATGGGTCATTAGTACAGCATTCATTGCAATTGCATCCTTAAGTCCGAATACCAGGCAAATGGCGACAAAAAGAAACACAAAACCACCAAAGGCGATTGCCGTATAACCAATACTTTTAAACAATAGAAAGGATATAAAGACCGCTATAGCAAATGCAACAAATCGTTTCAGCGCTACAATCAGTGTTTCCTTTTTTGTATTTTGTATTGTTAGCAGGGTAATGATTCCTGCCGAGGGACTATATAATAATCCAACTTGATTAGCGATTAATATTGCAGCTGCTGTTCCAATACTCACCTTCAATAGAAATAGCAGATTAATATGTTTTAAAAACGTTCTCTTCACTCTAAAACCTCATTTCTCTATCGGTAACCAGGGGGGTGACAAGGGGACGGGGTTGGTGTCACATGGCAAGTGTGACACCAACCCCGTCCCCTTGTCACCCCCTCGTCATCCCTAGTCACCCTTTTCTAAAATTATACTATAGTCAGCTAAATAATGCTACCAATAGAAATGCACTTTTATGTTAACTTTAATATCTTAATATGACATTGTGTTGTCATATTATATCTGTTAAAATAAAACTAACCCTAGGATCTACAGAAAGCAGGCCACGAAATGCAAATAAATCGATTGTTTGAAATTGTTTATATCCTAATGAATAAAAAGAGTGTAACTGCTGAAGAGCTGGCGGAACGTTTTGAAGTTTCCCGCCGTACCATCTACCGGGATATCGATACTTTATGCGAATCCGGAATTCCTATTTATACAAATAAGGGAAAAGGAGGCGGTATCTGCCTTCTGGAAACCTATGTTCTCAATAAGTCCGTCTTAACCGATCAGGAGCAGACAGATATTTTAGCAGCCTTACAGGGCTTAAAAGCAACGCTCCCTTCTGATCAGGCTCATATCCTCTCAAAGCTGAATTCATTATTCGGAAATAAAAATACGGACTGGATCGAAGTTGATTTCTCTAATTGGAGCAGTAAGGAAGAAGATAAATTGAAATTCCAGCAGATTAAGGACTCTATACTTAGCCATAAAATCGTTGAATTTCTTTATCACAGTTCCTACGGTCAGGAAACAAACCGGAGCATTGAACCCTATAAACTGATATTTAAGGGACAAGCCTGGTATTTATTCGGATTTTGTAAAGATAAACAGGATTTTCGTTTTTTTAAAGTCTCTCGTATCAAGAGCCTTCTAATAACTGAAGAGCAATTTGAGCCAAAACCGCCTACTTCCACCAAGGATAATGATTATGCTCAATCACTTCATATCCCTATTCCCCAGGTACAAGAGCTTTTGCTTAAAATTAATTCCAGCATGGCATATCGTGTTTATGACGAATTTCCTGCTTCCGCCATTACCCTTGATTCGGATGGGAATTTTCTAATCCGTTCTGAGGTTCCTATTGATGGTTGGCTGTATGGTTATCTGATGTCTTATGAAGATCAGCTGGAATTACTGGAGCCACTTGAAATTCGGAATGAATTAATAAAGAAATACAAAAAGGTTTTTAAAAACTATAATATGACATACTAGTGTCATATTATATGAGTTATGATAAATCTCATATAGGGGTTAGCTTCCCAATGAAAGGATGATTATTGTATGGAAAAAATTGATTATAAGAAAACAGAAAAAGAATTCTATGCCCCAAAAACTGAACCTTCTGTCATACAGGTTCCACCAATGAATTTCATTATGGTTGACGGACAGGGTGATCCTAATGAGGTAGGCGGCGATTACCACAAGGCTGTAGAGTTGTTATACTCACTCTCCTATTCCATAAAAATGGGACAAAAAAAGAATCCGTCTGATTCTTTAATGAGTACTCCTGATTATGTGGTTCCTCCACTGGAAGGATTCTGGTGGTTGGAGGACATCACCGATATGGACTTTACCCAGAAGTCCAAGTACTTTTGGACTTCGATGATACGCCAGCCAGACTTTGTTTCTCCAGAGCTATTCGAGGAAGCAAAAAAGGCCGTCCAAAAGAAGAAACCTGAGCTTGATGTTTCTAAAGCTAGACTTGAGCTATTTGAAGAAGGCTTCTGTGTTCAATGTATGCACCTTGGACCTTATGATGCAGAACCTGCTACCCTTGAAAAAATGGAACAATATATAAATCTTCATAATTTAAAAAATAACATTGGAAGTCTTACTTCAGATAATAAAATTCGCCGTCATCATGAAATATATCTTTCTGATCCCAGAAAGGCAAATCCTGCAACGATGAAAACCATTTTACGCCATCCTGTCACCGGAAAGGACGGAACATGCAATTAATTCCGGCTAAAACAATTATATCAAAGAAAAAAGATAGTACTTGGTTTGGGCAGGATTATAATATGAATCTCTATAAAGGCTGCTGTCACGGTTGTATCTACTGTGACAGCCGTAGCGACTGTTATCAAATATCAGATTTTGATCAAGTTCGAGCAAAGGAAGATGCAATTACGATTCTTCAGCAGGAGCTGCGAAAGAAAATGAAAACCGGAGTAATTGGTACCGGTGCCATGAGTGATCCCTATAACCCCTTTGAAGCAAAATATGAATTAACCAGAAAAGCTCTCAATTATATCGATCACTAGCGATTCGTAAATTATCGGAAGCAGGAATATTTACCGGCATTCTTTTGATGCCAATACTTCCCTATGTCAATGATACACCTGATAATATCCTGGGAATTGTTCATGCCGCCCATGAGAATGGCGCTAAGTTCATCTACCCTTGGTTTGGTGTTTCCTTACGCACCGGACAGCGGGAATATTACTTTCAAAAGTTGAAGGAATTATTTCCAAAGCAAAGCCTTTCTTCGTTATATCAAAAGAATTACGGCTCCTCCTACTCCTGTAACAGTCCAAAAGCACGTGAACTACAGCAGCTATTCCTAAAAGAATGCCAACAACTTGGACTTCTTTACCGAATGGAAGACATTATCCACGAGTACCGAAAAGGATATGATTATACCCAGCTAAGTTTATTTTAGGTGACGGGTGGCGGGGTGACAAGGGGTAGGGGTTTGGTGTCACACATACCTTGTTACACCAACCCCGTCCCCTTGTCACCCCCTTGTCACCCCCATTGTCACCCTAACATATATTTAACCTCTACTTCCTTAATCTCCACGGGTTTTGAAAAGTAATACCCCTGACCGATATCGCACTGATTGGCTCGAAGATACTCCAGCTCAAACCTGTCCTCAATACCTTCGGCAACTACATTGAGATTCAAGGTTTTACAGAGATTAATAATGGTTGTGACAATGGATTTTGCCTCCTTACTGGTTGCCATATTCTGTACAAAGGACTTATCAATCTTCACACAGTCAATCGGCAGCCTAACAATGTAACTTAGGGAGGAATATCCGATACCAAAATCATCAATGGCTATACGTATTCCCATCTTTCTAAGGGCTTTGAGTTTAAGAATACTCTCTTCCACGTTCTTGATTACCATACGCTCCGTCAATTCCAGTTGAATCAACCTCGGATCTACATCATATTTATTTAAAATATCAATAAAGTTTGGCACGAATTTTTTTGTTTCAAAGGTTTTTGAGGATATGTTTACCGATATCATAATCGGTTTTTTATTGTTTAATTTCCAGAGATAGAGCTGTTTACAAGCACTTTCGATCACCCAGTGATCAATATGAAGAATGGTTCCGGCTACCTCAGCAATTTCGATAAATTGATCCGGATACAATAATCCCTTTTCCGGATGTCTCCACCTTATGAGAGCCTCTGCCTCTGCAATCTGGCCATTCTCCAGATTGAAAAGTGGCTGATAAACCAAAAAGAATTGATTTTGCCTGATTCCACTTACTATGTCGGCTTGTAGCTCACTCATAACCTTCAATTCCATATACATCTGAATTTCAAAATCTTGAACCTGATTGCTGCCCAGATACTTCGCATAATTCTTCGCCATCGTAACTGCCTTCATCGGTTCCTCTGTCTGCAGCTCTTCATTCCAGTGAAAGGTTCCGATACTTACATTGATCTCAATAGTCTTATCATTATAATAATAGCTCTCTCTTAGCTTAGCCAAAAGACTCTGGGCGAGCAAATTCATATCCGTTTCACTCTCTGTTCCTTTACAAAGAATGACGAACTCATCACCTTTATATCGATAAGACTGATACGGCTTTTCAATGGCGGTAGAGATTCTTCTTGCAGCCTCATGTAGAATTTGATCCCCGATATTATAACCATAGGTTTCATTGATAAAGCTGAACTTATCAATTGCAATCATGATGAGTGCGAAATCGATCTCTCCATCACGCCCCGTCAATTCCTCCACATCCTTCTCTAGAACATAGTGATTCAGCAGGGAGGTCAACGGATCATATTGCATCAGAGTTTTCATTTTATCCATCATAAGGTTAAAATTAAGACCAACTCTTCCAAACTCATCCTTTGACTTCGGAGTGAACCGAATTGTCAAATTCCCTTTTGCTCCTTCTGAAAATAGATGATCCAGCTCTATCAGCGACTTTGATGAGTGATTTACATAAATCGCTGATACGATAATACTTAATACAATAACAATCATCATCACTGTAATCAGCGTATTTCTAATTCCTTGTAACCGTATCAGAACCTGGTCTTCCGAAGATGATATGAATATTTTCCAATTAACACCATCAACTGCCGCATATCCCATGATATATCTTTTTCCATCAAATAAATATGTATCGGTTCCGGTCTGCTGATTTTGACTTTGCTTTACAATCTCCGCAAAGGATTTATATTTGTCATCCTGCTTTGCTATTTGATAAAGGTTGTATTCATCCGCATGAGCATCACCTGTGGGTCTTGATATAAATGCACCCCGGTCATTGATCACATATGCTTTACCAGTTTCACCATAACCGCTGATAAATGCATAGCTTTGCAAGAAGTTAGCATCAATTCTTGCAATAATTGAACCAACAACCTCCGAATCTCTGTAAATCGGAACCCCTATCATAATCACCGGACTATTCGTCTTTCTGCTAATAAGAACATCAGAAAACGATATTTTACCTTGCAGGGATTCTATGATATACGTCCTGTCACTTAAATCTAAGGTTTCACCGTCGTTATAGGTGGCGATTCCTTTCAGATCCACAATTGCAGTTTCTAAATAAGATGGATTAATCTGTGAGTTTAAAACCCCCATTTGTTTTTTAATATCCATGGATTTAATATCTTCATTTTCAGAAATATCAATGAGAGGAGACACGAATTGGTCAACATAATTGCGTAGATGATCTGATGATTCCTGTGCAATATTAGAAATAGTATTATTGACTTCCTGTATTAGAATGTGTCGAAAACGATAATATGATGTTATACCCAGCGCAAGGATTGCACACATAATTAAACTGAATGCAAAAATCATATTTTTAGTCTTTATACTTTTCATCTGTACTCCCCATTAGCCTAACTAAGGCGTTCCGTTTTATCGTAATATAATCTGTATATTTATAAGTATTGGGCTATGCCATGCCATTCCTCTGTAGCCTTGTTAGTATTACATTATTATAAATGATATTCTTATTTATGTCTACGATAAAACTTCCCAATCCTACTCCGCTTACCTGCAAATTTTCTCCACTGTCACCCTAATTGCTAGTAACTTTTTACATACTCTCCCTATTGCATTACATATATTTTTTCGTGATTAATCTTCGTTACATAAATAACTACAATGAATAAAAATAAGTCCTTCCTTTTAATATATATTAATAAAGGAAAGACTTATTTTCATTTAACTTTTACTATAAACACTTATACCAAATTCATTAGCTTCTATTTATTCAACTGATTCTAATAGTTCTATTAATTCTATTGGTGCTCTCTAGGTTGGTACTTTACTGGTTGTTTTCAGTCACTTCGATCTTTCTGATCTCCTTAGTTCTGATCTCTTTGCAGATATCATCAACAAATGTTCCTAATGGCTTCTGTCCTTCATCCCCAAGGAAACGGCTTCTTACAGATACCAAACCTTCTTCCTCTTCCTTCTGACCTACTACCAGCATATAAGGTACTCTCTTCAGTCTTGCTTCACGGATCTTATAGCCAATTTTTTCAGCTCTTTCATCCACAGTTGCAAGCACACCATTCGCCTGTAGCTCTGCTTTTACCTTATTTGCATAATCATGATATTTCTCGGAAATCGGTAATACTCTTACCTGCTCCGGACATAACCAGGTTGGGAACAGTCCTGCGTATTTCTCAATCAGCATTGCCAGTGTTCTCTCATAGCAGCCCACGCTGGTTCTGTGAATAATGTAAGGACGAACCTTGTCACCATTCTGGTCAACATAGTACATATCAAACTGTTCGGCAATTAAAGAATCCCATTGTACCGTAATAATAGTATCTTCCTTACCGTAAACATTCTTAGTCTGAATATCAACCTTCGGCCCGTAAAAAGCAGCTTCTCCATCTGCTTCTGTGAATGGAATTCCTAATTCCACAAGCATGTTACGGATTGAATCTTGCATTTCCTCCCAAACCTCTGCCGTTCCGATATATTTTTCCTTATTATTAGGATCCCATTTAGAAAGGCGATAAGTCATATCCTCCTGAATGCCTAAGGTCTCCAAACAATATTTGATTAAATCAAGACAACCCTTAAATTCTTCAACCATCTGGTCAGGTCTTACAATCAGATGTCCTTCGGAAATTGTAAACTGACGAACACGTGTTAAACCATGCATTTCTCCGGAGTCTTCATTACGAAACAGTGTGGAAGTCTCACCATAACGGATTGGCAAATCACGGTAGGATTTCTGGCTTGCTTTATATACATAGTACTGGAAAGGACAAGTCATTGGACGAAGAGCAAATACTTCTTTATCTACCTTTTCATCTCCAAGAACAAACATACCTTCTCTATAATGATCCCAGTGTCCGGAGATCTTATATAAATCACTCTTAGCCATTAATGGTGTCTTTGTTCTTACATAACCACGACGCTCCTCCTCATCTTCAATCCATCTCTGAAGAGTTTGTATCATCTTTGTACCGTTAGGCATGATAAGGGGCAGACCCTGGCCAATCACATCTACCGTCGTAAAGATTTCCATTTCACGGCCTAATTTGTTATGGTCGCGTTTCTTAATATCCTCCAAATGAACTAAATATGCCTCTAGATCAGCATTTTTAGTATAAGCAGTTCCATATACGCGATTCAGCATCTTATTCTTCTCGGAACCTCTCCAATAAGCACCGGAAGCTGAGATCAGCTTAATAGCCTTAATATTCTTCGTACTCATAAGGTGTGGTCCTGCACAGAGATCAACAAAATCTCCCTGCTGATAGAAGGAAATAATAGCATCCTCCGGAAGGTCCTCAATCAGTTCAACTTTATAAGGCTCCTCCTTTTCCTTCATCAAGGCAATTGCCTCTGCACGAGGTAAGGTAAAACGAACTAATTCGGCACCTTCCTTAATAATCTTTTTCATTTCCTTCTCAAGCTCATCTAATGCTGCACGATCCAAGGAAGGGATATCAAAGTCATAATAAAAGCCCGTGTCAATGGATGGTCCAATCGCAAGCTTCGCAGCTGGATATAATCTCTTAACTGCCTGTGCGAGAACATGTGAAGTAGTATGGCGATAAGCTGCCTTACCGGCATCATCGTTAAAGGTTAATATACTTAATTCGCTATCCTGATCAACTACGGTTCGAAGGTCTACCACCTTACCGTTTAATTCTCCTATTATAGAAACACCAGATACCATATAACGATTCAAAAAGTGTTAAAAGCACCGTAAGTCATTCCTTCCACCTTTGAAGGCAATAAAAAAAGCCCTCCACTTCCGATATCGCTATATTGCAATTCGAAAGGGACGAGCGTATTCCTACGTCGCGGTTCCACCCTTTTTGGTGTATAACACCCACTTCATTCGATAGATAACGGTATCGTCAGACCGGACCTTAAGTCACTCAGAGTTAGTTTTCATATGCCTTCCAATAAGATATTCACACCACATCATATCTCTCTCTGTAAGGGTCCCGCATATTACTCGTCTCATCAACGCTTTGATAAATGTATAATAAATGTATTACTAGCTAACATTATATCATTCTAAACTTGATTGTCAAGTTGTTCTTTTTAGGAAAACACTTGAAACTTTTTTATCCAATATTTAATTAATAAAATTAACCACAAAACTCTATCTACCCACCATGAAAAACTTACGCCACACCCCTGTTATATACCTTTCATCTTACAAGATATGACGTAAGTTATATAAGCTATCCTCTAAATTCTATCTGCTCACCATCCGGTCCCAGAAAGACAACTCTTCTCCAATTCTCTTCTCTAGATTCCCTGGCACCCGTCTTATGCGGTTCTGTTTCAACTGGGATTCCAGCCTCTTTTAATCTAGCATAATCCGCATCAAAGCTATCGCTTTCAAGGCAGAAATGAAACCCATGCATTTTGGTTCCTTCTGGTGTATGGATTAGTTCTAACACCGTATCACCTAATTTAAGATATGCAATTTTTTCAATTCCGGGAACAGGAACCTCATGCTCATAATATTTCTGAAAACCAAAGTGTTCCTCATAAAACTGAATTGATTTATCCCTATCCTTTACATAAAATGCAAAATGATCGATTCTTTTAAACATTCTGTCCTCCACGTCATTCGTCAAATCCATTAACGGAAATCATTCCTCTATCGTATCTTACCGCCATTCACTGCTCTGTACCAGAACAAATTAAGCTTACTTCGCCGAAGGTATAAACGGGCGAATCGTTGCAGCCACACTGCTAACAGGCATGGTTTGTAAAATAATTTTCCCGGGGCCGGTTACTACCGTATTAAAGATCCCCTCACCACCAAGAAGCATATTCTTAACACCCGGAACGGTGTGAATTTCCATGGAACAGCCCTCTGTCATTGCCGCTAGATATCCGGTATCAATTACCATCTGTTGGCCTGGCTGTAAAACGTATTCCACTGCATAACCATCGATTTCGATAAAAGCAATTCCATGGCCGGAAAGTCTTTGCATAATAAAACCTTCTCCTCCGAATAACCCAGCACCAAGCTTCTTTTGGAAATGCAAAGATAGCTCCACACTTGCTTCCGATGCTAAAAAGGATGATTTCTGTACTATCAACCCGTTACCCGGACTAATCTCCAAAGCGCGGATGGATCCCGGAAAACTGGAAGCAAAAGCAATCAATCCCTCACTTCCCATAGCAGTATAGCGGTTTTGAAACAATGAATCACCGGAGAACATTCTGCCGAGAGCTTTTCCGATACCTCCATTGGTAGAAGTCTCCATTTTCATATTCGGGCTCATCCAACTCATGGAGCCCCTTTCCGTAATAAGAGTTTCACCTGGATTAACATAACAGGTTACCACCGGTAATGGTTCACCTACGATTTCATATCTCATAAAATAAGCCTCCCTTTTCTTGATGATACAATAATTACTACAAATTTTTATACTCTAATGTTTACTAACTATAGCTCCAAAGCCTTTAAATCAAAGCTCTTCAAATTTCCAACCAGTGAAATAGAAGCTGTTTTAAAATCAAAATATCGGTTTGCAAACTCAAGAATACTTTCCTGCGTAACCCCTTCGATTCCACTTACAATTTCTTCAATTGGTATGATCCTTCCTCTGTAAACCATGGATTTTCCGTTTGAATTCATCCTGCTCTTTGCACTTTCACTGCCAAGGATTAATTCTGTTTTGATTTGCTCTTTTGTCATACTTAATTCATCTTTTGTAACACCCTTTTTCTTTAACTCACTTAGAATTTGAAAAATCTTCTTTACCACCAATGCTGTCTGAGAAGGGTTCATCGCTGCATAAATATGGAATAAGCCGGTCTCACGGTAAGAGCTTCCATAGGAATAAATCGTATAGGTCAAACCGCTATTTTCTCTGATTTTCTGAAACAGTCTGGAATTAATACCTCCTCCAAAGATGGAGTTTAATACGGTAAGCACAAAACGCTCCTCTGAAAGATAGGAAATACTATTAAATGCAATATTGCAATGCATCTGCTCAATATCCTTATCCCTTTTACATATTACCTTATTATACTCAGGCCGATCAATACTTCTTCCCGGCATATTGCTCTTTGCTTTTATGCTTCCAAACTTCTCTTCGAGTAATTGAAGAATCTCATTCGATTTGATGTTACCAGCAACAGATATTATCATATTCTCACCGACATAATGATAATCCATAAACGCTTGTATCTGTTCCTTTGTTACCTTACGCACTATCTTCTTCGTACCGGATATGATATATCCAAGTGGATGATCCTTCCAAATCCGTTCCTGCAGCATCTCATGCACCAGATCCTCCGGAGAATCATCGTACATGTCGATTTCTTCTATAATAACACCCTTTTCCTTCTTCAATGCCTTCTCATCAATTAAGGAATTGATCAGCATATCAGAAATGATGTCTATTGCTATCGGTAAGTGTTCAATTAAGGTAGTGGCATAATAGGAGGTACACTCTTTGCTGGTAAAAGCATTCATATTACCGCCGATTCTCGCCATCGCATCAGCGATTTGCTTTGCGCTGCGGTTCTTAGTTCCCTTAAACAGCATGTGCTCAATAATGTGGGCAATACCATTGTTAGTCTCATCCTCGTCCGCAGACCCGACCTTCACCCAGATACCAAAGGAAGAACTTCGTAAATATGGTAATTCTTCTGTTACTACGGTAATGCCGTTGGATAACTGATTTATGTTTGTCATATAGGTTCCTCCCTATTTAAGTGTGATTTATCCATACAGTTGCACCATATACAAATCTATACCCATGTGAAAAGCCATCTAAAATCCGAATAAAATTCATCCAATTGCAAAAAGCTCTAACTCACAATTTCTGTACCCCAGACCATAAGTGTCTGCTTGTCAAACTCGTACTTTTAAAACCAATTATTTTAGATTATTTTACCATAAATTTATAAAGTTATCAACCGCATAACGTTAATTAAGGAATAGTCAATCAGATGATGCACAAATTATATCACAATAAAATGTATAACCCAATTAACGAAATACAGATTAAACTCCACTCTTATTCTATAATCTTATTCTATCAGTTTTATAATATCCATATTCGTAATAATAATTAAAAAAGCCTTTCATAAATTAATTAAATAATCCTAGTGATACATAAAAAAAGGAGCCCTACTAACCTACAGCTCATTTTCCTCCAGTACTACTCCATACTATTTGATATAATGACAAATATCCAAAACCACATTCCCATCCTCATCCGGTGTGGTAAACCTAGGGCAAACATATCGTTCGAAGAAACAAATGTATCCGCTTCCATTCTTGGCAATCTCAAACCCATTTTGATCTAAGACCTCAGCACATTGTTCTTCCTTAAAATAAACCTCTTTATCCGGACCTTTCACCCAGCAGACGCCCAGCTTAGCCGCAGGAACATCAAAATATTCAAACCCTTCCGGAACCGCCGTCCCCTCAGGCAAAAACATACCAAGCCAATACTCAAAGGGTTCCCCCTCCTTCATCCGCATAAATCCCAGATACGCCCAAGCCTCCTCATAAACCTTACAAAACTCCTCCTTCACTAAATCCACCAAGGGAGCAAATCTGTCACTAGCAAGCCACTCCTCCCAGATATGAGCAAACGAACCATTTTTTCTATCCCCATCCCCAAACTTAATACCAATAAAACGAACTGCAGGGATTTGCTGCTCATAAACTTTAATCATCTGACACATAAAACTCCCTCCTTCATCGAAATATTAATAAACAAATTCATTCTTACCTAATCCATAAAAAAGAACTGCCACTACACAAACGGTAGTTTACTTTTATCATAGCAGCCTTTCCAATAAAATCAATATATATATTCCTATCCATCTTTATAAACAAATATTATCACCAAATCCTGCAGTTCGTTTTTATTGAAAATATTCTGTTACTCAAACTATGAGTCCGTAAATACCGTATTAAATAACCATCAGAATCTCCTACCTAAATTCCTTAAGCCTTTCATATTCCATAGTAATTGCAAAATATCAATAGAAAGCCAAAATCAATATAAAGCCTCTGCTCTATAGATATTCTATACTAAAAATCCGAAGCTGGCCCATTGAATTTCATACCCTACTCTATTACCATTTATGTGACAGATCATTATTAACGAATATAATTAACATTTTCTTTATCTTAGCCTAAAGCGGGCAGTTAGCCTGCGCACACTGGTAACAAAAATGTATTTCATTTGCTGTTACTTACGATGGAAAAAGTCCGCAAGGGGAATACCTGCTTAACTTTGCATGTATTCCCCTTGCGGACTTTTTTCTTCGGATGTAGAGGCAATGAAATCACATTTGTTACCAGTGTGCGCAGGCTAACTGCCCTCACCACCTACATCTAAGTTAATATATATATATCTTACTGCTGAACATCCTTCATACTAAAGCTGATTCTACCCATCTTATCCTGACCAAGGCAAACCACCTTAACCACATCACCAAGGGTAAGCACATCTTCTACATGCTCAACTCTTTGCTTTGAAATCTTGGAGATATGAACCATACCTTCTTTACCAGGTGCAAATTCAATAAATGCTCCAAATTCCTTAATGCTAACAACCTTACCTGTATAGGTCTGGCCTTCCTCGAATTCAGTAACAATCATCTTAATGATATCAATTGCCTTCTGGATGCTTTCCTTATCAACGCCACATACGGAAACTGCGCCTTCATCTGTGATGTCAATCTTAACACCGGTCTGGTCAATGATTGCGTTAATGGTCTTACCTCTCTGACCAACAACCTCACCAATCTTAGAAGGATCAATCTTAATCTGCACAATCTTAGGTGAGTAAGGTCCAACCTCTGTTCTAGGCTCAGAGATAACAGGCGCCATAACCTCATCTAAAATTTGAGTTCTCGCTACTTTCGTCTGATAAATTGCTTTTTCAATAATCTCTCTAGTTAAGCCATGAATCTTGATATCCATCTGAATTGCAGTAATACCATTGTGTGTACCTGCAACTTTAAAGTCCATATCTCCAAAGAAATCTTCTAATCCCTGGATATCAGTTAACAGAATATAATCATCATCTGATTCACCTGTTACAAGACCAACGGAAATACCAGCAACCATCGCTTTAATTGGTACACCTGCAGCCATCAGTGATAAGGTAGAAGCACAGATACTACCCTGTGAAGTAGAACCATTGGACTCTAATACTTCTGATACTGTACGGATTGCGTAAGGGAACTCTTCCTCAGAAGGAAGTACCGGCACAAGTGCCTTCTCAGCTAACGCACCGTGACCAATTTCACGTCTTCCCGGACCTCTGGAGGGCTTTGTCTCGCCTACAGAGTAGCTAGGGAAATTATAGTGGTGCATGTATCTCTTGCTTTTATCATTCGCATCGATACCATCTAATCTCTGAATCTCAGCTAATGCTCCTAAGGTAGTGATTGTAAGAACCTGAGTCTGTCCACGGGTGAACATACCGGAACCATGAGTTCTTGGCAATACATCTACTTCTGCCGCAAGTCTTCTGATTTGGTCAATCTTTCTACCATCAGGACGTTTCTGATCCTTTAAGATCATTTTACGAACTGTCTTCTTCTCAAATTTATAGATAGCCTCGCCCAGCAGCGGAAGCCACTCTGGATGCTCTTCCTCATAACGAGCCACTAATTTATCTGTAATTTGTCTGATATTTTCTTCTCTAACCTGCTTTTCATCTGTAAATACAGCTGCTTCCATTGCCTCTGGAGTAACAAAATCAACCATATCTGTATACAATTCAGCAGGTGTGTCACAAACCACATAGGAATGCTTGGATTTGCCTACTTCAGCTACAATCTGATCAATAAACTCAATGATCTTCTGATTTACTTCATGTGCTGCAAAGATAGCTTCAATCATCTTATCTTCTGGAAGCTCATTTGCTCCTGCTTCGATCATGATTACTTTATCCTTAGTGGATGCAACGGTAAGTGCTAAGGTAGACTTTTCTCTCTGAACTGAGGTTGGGTTAAATACTAACTCACCATCCACCATACCTACCATAGTTGAAGCTGTAGGTCCATCAAATGGGATGTCCGAAATGCAGGTAGCAATTGCAGAGCCAAGCATTGCAGTTACCTCTGGTGAACAATCCTGATCTACGCAAAGTACTAAGTTATTTAAGGTTACATCATTTCTGTAATCCTTAGGGAATAAGGGTCTCATTGGACGGTCGATAACACGTGAGGTTAGAACTGCATTCTCAGATGCCTTTCCTTCTCTCTTAATAAAACCACCTGGGATCTTACCTACAGCATATAATTTCTCTTCATACTCAACGCTTAATGGGAAGAAATCAATACCTTCCCTTGGTTTATTAGATGCTGTTGCTGTTGATAATACAACAGTATCTCCATAGTGCATTAATGCTGCACCATTTGCCTGTGCGGCTACTCTGCCGACATCAACGGTCAGTGTTCTGCCCGCTAATTCCATAGAAAAACTTTTGTTCATTTTCTAATCTCCTTTTTATTCAAGACAAGTAAACCAAACACAAGTGAAAATATTTCTTCACTTGCAGATAAATTCTCTCGATTATGAGCGCCGGTCGTCCCGACCTCATTAATCAAATATTCAAGAGGAATCAGCAAGCTGATTCACTCATCCTGTATTAGAGTCGGAGGCACCGAAACAACTGAAAAATCCACCGCCCCCCACTTTCGACGATAGCCTTTTCAGAAGTCTCGGGTTGTCCTCTCGTTACTCTGATTTCCTATTATACCATTATTATTGCCAATACGCTACAATTATTTTCATATCTGGATAATAAAAACAATTATAAATAATAAAAGAAATCGTTCTATTACAGTATCCGTAGTTCTTGTAAATCTTAATCATAATCAAGTTAAAAATTATCGAAAGCCTTCACTTAGCAAAAAACAGCTGTTCTAAGAATGTTTTTTCTTAAAACAGCTGCCATCATTATTATATTCTATTATTGTCATTTCTGCGATG
>JAQZBD010000112.1 GCA_029239235.1 Herbinix sp. | reverse complement strand
GTTAGATAAGAAAGACAAAGTCTAAAAAGAAAGGAGCGAGATGAAATGTGGATACGCTTGAACTGATTAAACTTTCAAAAGATGGCAATCGAGAAGCGAGAGACCGGGTAGTAGCTGAAAATGTGGGCTTAGTATGGAGCATTGTCCGCAGGTTTATGAACCGTGGTCATGAGATGGAGGACTTGTTCCAGATAGGGAGCATTGGCCTTATGAAAGCGATAGATAAATTTGATTCCTCCTATGAAGTGAGATTTTCAACCTATGCGGTTCCAATGATAACGGGTGAAATCAAACGCTTTTTAAGGGACGACGGAATGATTAAGGTCAGCAGGTCATTAAAGGAATCAGCGATTAAAATACGAAGCACCCGAGAACGATATCAAAATGAGCTTGGTCGTGATCCAACCTTTGAAGAACTGGAATCAGAGCTTAATCTGGATAAAGAGGATATTATTATGGCAATGGAAACTGGGACAGAAGTAGAATCGCTTTATAAGACCATTTATCAGGGCGATGGCAGTCCCATCTATCTAATAGATAAGCTGGCAGAGACAAAGGATGAAAGTGAAGATTTGGTGGACAAGCTTGCTCTGCGGGAAATTATTGCATCCCTAGATGACAAGGAGCAGGAGATTATACGACTTAGGTATTTCAAAGACAGAACACAGACGGATATTGCAAAAGAATTAGGCATCTCACAGGTGCAGGTATCTAGAATGGAAAAACGAATACTGAAAATTATGCGTGAAAGACTTGGCGCATAGGTAAAAACACAAGAGCTAAAATAGAAAAGAAAACAAAAACCATATATTCCCAGTATAGGAAAAGTGGTAATTCATATAATATTATCAGAATATGGATAATCCAAAAAAGCATCAGAAATGGAACTGATGCTTTTTTGATTGAAAAGGATGTGATGGCTTAATGCAAATGAGAAGGAGAATAGTATGGCTCGCTGCTTTTTTAGTGCTTGCAGCATTATTGATTGTACTTTGTGTAACATTATATGTTAAGAATCAACCATCGGAATTTGATGGAACGTTAGTAAACAACCAGAGTACCTGGTCTGTTCATCATGGTGATTGCTATAATGAAGTTTAGTTCCTCTTCAGAATCAAAAAATTGAAAGGCACGGGTGTAAAGATGAGTGAGAAAAAGCAAGTATCTGCTAAAAATATTATAAATGAAACAGATACTAAACTGAGAAATGAATATTTTAATCAGTATGTAAAGGATGTTACCCCAAAGAATAGTATCCCAAAGAATACAGCCAAGGCTTTTTTAGTTGGCGGAATTATCTGTGTCATTGGCCAAGCCTTCACGAACTATTATATCTATATGGGCGCGGATGAGGATACCGGAAAGTTGTATACAACCATAACCCTGGTATTTTTAGCAATCTTATTAACAGGCGTTGGCCTATATCAGAAAATTGCTAAATTCGGAGGTGCAGGAACGCTGGTTCCAATCACCGGTTTTGCGAACTCTATGGCGGCACCGGCTGTTGAATACAAGAAAGAGGGACAAGTCTTCGGAATTGGATGCAAGATATTTACAATTGCAGGGCCGGTAATTTTGTATGGTATATTCTGCTCCTGGGTTCTAGGAATAATTTATTATTTATTAAAATTATTAGGTGTGGTTTAGAAATCTATAAATGAATGACAGGTAAGTAGAAAATCAGAGAGTAGAGCCTGATTTAAGAGGCTTTAAAAGGAGTTGTAAACGTGGCGGAAAAAGCGAATAATCAAACAAAAATGATGGGGAAACAGAGTATTTCGTTCCAGAATACGCCCTATATTGTAGCAACCTCTTCGGTTGCGGGTAAGAAGGAATCGGAAGGACCTTTAGGGTCTCTGTTTGATATAGTAAATGATGATCCCATGTTTGGAAAGGACACTTGGGAAGAGGCAGAAAGTGAAATAATGAAAGAGGCCGCTGACAAAGTACTTATGAAAGCGGGATTGGCAAACACAGATATTAGATATCTGGTGGGAGGAGATCTATTGGGTCAATTAATCGCGACCTCCTTTGGGATAGCCGAACTGAAAATTCCTCTATTTGGTATTTATGGTGCATGTTCTACCATGGGTGAAGCAATGTCAATTGGAGCCATCCTAGTGGATGGTGGGTATGCAGATCGAGTGTTATCAATTACCTCCAGTCATTTTGCAGGTGCAGAAAAACAGTTTCGATTCCCGTTAGATTATGGTAATCAAAGACCATATTCAGCCTCCTGGACTGTAACCGGCAGTGGTGCAGTAATTATAACCGATACGAATCATAAAATATCGAGTTCAGGGGAAGCGGATGTAGTAATTAAAGGTATTACAACAGGAAAAATTGTTGATTATGGTGTAAAAGACTCTATGAATATGGGAGCTTGTATGGCTCCGGCTGCTTTTGAAACGATTAAACAAAATTTTGAGGATTTTGGAGTACAGCCCACCTATTACGACAGAATCATAACAGGTGATCTGGGATACGTTGGAGCAAAGATATTAATTGATCTGCTCCAGAGTGCAGGCTATGATATCAGTAAAAATCATATGGATTGCGGTATTGAAATCTTTGATCAGGAAAGTCAGGATACTCATGCAGGCGGTAGCGGATGTGGGTGCTCTGCAATAACCTTTGCAAGCTTTGTTTATAAGAAGCTGAAAACCAGAGAATGGAAGAGGGTACTATTCGTTCCTACAGGTGCCTTACTGTCCCAGGTAAGCTTTAATGAGGGAAAAACGGTGCCAGGTATTGCTCATGCAGTTGTGATTGAATCAGAAGGTTAATAGGCTGATAGGAAAAGGAGTTTAATATATGGATTATTTGATCGCATTTTTAGTTGGAGGAGCTATCTGCGCGGTAGTTCAAATCTTGCTTGATAATACAAAGCTGATGCCAGGACGGGTGATGGTTATTCTCGTATGTACCGGCTCTGTGCTGGGTGCACTTGGGCTTTATGAACCCTTTGCAAAATGGGCAGGCGCAGGAGCGAGTGTTCCTTTAACGGGCTTTGGTAATGTGCTATTTAAGGGAATGAAGGAGGCTATTGATAAGGAAGGTTTTATAGGTCTTTTTAAAGGCGGTTTTACAGCCTCCGCGGTGGGTATTTCCTCCGCTTTGATTTTTGCCTATATTGCATCCTGGTTCTTTAATTCCAAGATGAAGTCATAATAGAATCAGAAATTATAATAGAAAAGAAAGAGCTGATACGAAATCAGGTACTCAAACTATGAGTACACTGATCTGTATCAGCTCTTTTGTTTCGAAAATCCGTCGCTTAACCTGCCTAATCTGTGTCTTTTATATCAGAATACAATGTTATAAATATTAGGGCAGGAGATAGTCAGTTATATTAAAGTTAATATCAGCGTCTTCTTCCGGGTTTACATTAGGATCTGTATTTTCGTCTGAATTTCCGTTTGTATTAGGAGTTGTATTCGTATCTGTGTTCGTATTTGAATTCGAATTAGGGTTCGTATTCGGATTTGTATTTGTGTTAGGATTAAGGCCAGTATTCGGTGTAGGAGAAGTATTATTAAGGCCATTACCTTTATGAATAGAGCAATATGATTTCGGCAATACAAATGGTGTATCAGCGGTTTTACCGGTTTCGTCCTTATTCAAAAAGACACCAACTTTAACTTTGTGAATGGGGCAGCTGTCGGTAGCCAAATCACCGGATACAGTACAAACACTTGCCTGAACATGAACATCACATTTTTCTTTGGGCTCGGTTCCCTTTGCAAAGTATTCAACTTTTACACTATTGCCGCCTAAATATTCATCACATAAGCCATCAACCGCTAGCTTGCCGGATTTGGTACATATTTTTGCAGTTACAATGGAATCAGGAATGCTAAAATCCTTTGTTTCCAGATTCTTTTCAATATGGATTTGCTCCATAATTATTTTCCAAAGCTTCTTAGGGTACAGCGTATCGGACTGTTTACGGTTATTATCAAAACCAGACCATATGGTGGCGGTATAGTAAGGCGTGTAGCCGGAGAACCATAAGTCGTAGTAGTTTGAAGTAGAACCAGTTTTACCTGCAACGGGCATATCGATCTTATTAAATTTAATCGCTGTACCGGTACCCTTGGTAACAACGTCTTCCATTGCACTGGTTAATAAGAAAGCAGTAGATTCTTTCATAACCTGTTCTCGCTGAGGCTTATTCTCCAATAATACTTTACCATTGTGATCTACAATCTTAGTATAGAAGATGGGCTTTGTATATACACCGCTATTTGCAATAGCTGCATAAGCACCGGTTAATTCAATATTACGAACACCATCTGTCAAACCACCAAGAGCCATAGGGTAGTTAATATCTGATACAGTTCTTCCATCCGATTCTTTTCTAGACTCAACCATTGTTGTGATTCCAAGTTTGGTAAGATAATCATAACCTAGCTGCGGAGTTACTTTTACAAAGGTCTTTACAGTTACAATATTCATGGAATCATAGATACCCTGACGTAAAGTAACCAAGCCCTTATATTTATTAGTAGTAGTCCAGTTATTCACCTCCGTATCGGTCTCAGGATAATAATATGGACCGGAATCATCCTGTACACTGGCTAAGGTAAAGCCTACGGTATCAAAAGCAGGTAAGTAGGTGGACAGAATTTTAAAGGTGGAACCCGGCTGGCGATAAGTATTTGTAGCTCTATTCAGAGTTCGGTTACCTTCCTTCTCACCTCTGCCGCCGATTAATGCAACTACTTCTCCTGTAGCTTGATCCATTACCACAAAGGAAGATTGGGGCTGAAGGGTCATTGTAGCTTTCTCGCCCAAGATTGTATCATCCTCTTCCACAATCGCATCTCGAAAGGCATCTACTTTTTCCTGCATATCTTCTTTGTCTAGGAAGAGAGCGGAGAAGCTACTTCCATTGTCATCAACATACAGATGCTCCGGATCATCGTAGTCTTTGTAATAATCGAGAACATCATTTGTATGATAATGAATAGTGGTTCCATCCGATTTTTGAACGGATAATGCATAGGTTAATTCCCAATAGGATACTCCCATAGCAGGGAAATTAGATTCATCAGTATAAGCATCATCACAGATGGCTTGAACAGTGGAATCCTGTGTGGTGTAGATATCAAGTCCGCCGCTATAAATCAAATTAGAAGCTTGTGTCTCTGTATAGCCCAGCTTTGTCTGTAGATCAGACATTACCTGTTCAATTAACTCGTCAACAAAGTAGCTGTAATAGGAAGTAGTATCCTCTTTGGAATTTACCGATTGGATTCGGGTATAGACATCATCGGCTATCGCTTCATCATATTCTTCCTGAGAGCAATGCTCCTGCTCCAGCATTTCCTTTAAAATTTCATTCCTTCTAGTCTCATTCCGATCCGGATAGGTAATGGGGTTGTTATACACCGGCAACTGAGCAACAGCAGCAATAACAGCGGCTTCAGACAGGGTTAATTCCTTTGCATCCTTATTAAAATATTTCTTTGATGCAGTTTGTACACCATAAGTTCCAGAGCCTAGATTAATGGTATTCATATAATATTCTAATATAGTATCTTTATCCAACTTATTCTCTAATTGAACAGCTAAATATTGCTCTTGTATCTTTCGCTCTAAACGTTCGGAAAAGGTTGCTTCCCGACCGCCATCGAATACCTGATTTTTTAAAAGCTGCTGAGTGATGGTACTAGCACCCTCTGAAAAATCTCCAGTCGTCAGACCAATAACTGCTGCACGAAAAATACCTCGAACATCAATTCCGTCATGCTCATAAAAGCGTTCGTCCTCAATACTGATAAAGCAGTATTTAATATACGTAGGTAAAGTTTTGAGATAAACATATTCGCGGTTCGCATGTGCTCCAACCAGATACTCAACTTCATTACTATCCCGGTCATATACTGTAGTGGTATAGCCCTGGGGAACTACATCTATCTGTGCGATATCAGGAGAGATGTCAATGAGGCCCCTAACAAAACCCAATCCGGCAAAGGTACCAATAATGATACAGGCTACAAGAACCACGATACAAAGACGAAATAGTGTTATTCTTGTTTTTGAGATTAGTCGGCGCGACGTTGATTTTATATGATGTTGTTTATTTTCAATTCCCTTTTTACTGAAATCCATAATAACCTCCAATGCAATAGTACATGTACTCGCCTGATGCCCATTATACCTCATTTTGAGCATGAAATAAAGAAAAATTATCTTTGTTCACATTTACGGGTCATTCGGTAGCAAGGCCACCGGGTGCTAAATGTGAAAATTGTTTTTCATTTTGACACTATTCGCCATATAATTATTGGAACGCTGGGTGCTAAATGTGAAAATTGTTCTTTATTTTCACCTAATCATATAAAAATTTAAACATTTCAAGTATATTTTCCCCTTAGATGTCGTAAAAAATTTGAAAAATCAGTCCCTTTTATGAGGAAAAATTACCATTTATATACATGAAATCGAATAAAGAATAAAGTATTAATAGATACTTATTCACGAAACGTGGAGTAATGTCGAAATATAACGATGCCGATAAAATGGTGCGTTAAATAGTGCTTTTCAAATCAAATTATCAGTGTATAATAAAAATCGTCAGTTGTTTTCTGTTATATAATATTTTGGGGGTAAAGTTTATGAAGCAGTTACAGTTACTATTTAGCAACGAGGTATTGCTTGAAGATGCACGTGTGATGAAGCTAGACTACAGTCTAACCGAGAGAGTTTCCGAGACAAATCAAGATGCCCCATTTTATGGGGTAAGGATTACGAAGCGTTTGGATGAAAGTGTAGAAGCAGATGAAATCACCGGAATATCAACGTCGAGGGATGTTGTTGTATCAATTATTAAAAAGCTGTGCCAACATGAAGTAACACCAATCTCCATGGTTGAAATTGTGGATGAATTGGTGACACAGGGGATTTAGTGTGAAAATAAAGAATTTTTCACATCCGACATGGAGTGACCTTATGGTCACATGATCGTTAGTGTGAAAATAAAAAAATCAATTTTCACATCCGGTATCCGGCAGCCTCATAGCCGGAATGATCGTTAGGTTAAAAAAGATGTACATAACCATCCAGGATGGTGAAGAACACTTGACCTAAGGTGTCTAAGATAGCTGAGCCGTTTGATAGCTCAGCTATCTTTTTGGACAAGTATTCTAATTTGCTTGGAGGGACAAGTAAATTCAGGATAACATGATCACTATAGTCAGAGGACAAAATTGTGAAATGCTCCTGAGCAGCCAGGTATTGCAGCTTCCCAAGAGTATTATAATCTGTTGTTATCTGAAGCTGTAGTCCTAATTGTTTGGTTATCACAATGCTTTGGTTTAAGCCTTCCATGGTTGCGGATTGATAAGCCTTTACTAATCCGCCGGTTCCAAGCAAGGTTCCGCCAAAATATCTGGTAACGACAACTACGAGATTCGTTAATTCACGTGCCAGTAAAACATCCAGCATGGGTCTGCCAGCCGTTTTACTGGGTTCACCATCATCGGAGCAGCGCATAATGGGATTCTCGGTACCAATGATATAAGCGTAGCAATTATGGCTTGCATCCCAATATTTTTTCTTTGATCCATCTATAATCTCAATGGCTCTTGCCTCTGTCGAAACAGGATAGACAGCAGCAATAAATCTGGATTTTTTCATAACAATTTCTGCAGTACCACCTTCAAAGATGGTATGAAAAGCTTCCTTCATATTCTCAGTCCTTTATTTTTTATTGTTTTAATTGTTTCTGACTAACAAGACTTTACCAGCTTCCAAATTTGGATCTTCATGCATAATAATGCTAAATATCATCCGGATAGCGACTTGGAGAAATAGTTTATCATGGAAATATTGCTATTCAATGGGTTCTTTGGTATCATTATAGCATCCGAATTAATATATAATAACATAAGGTTTTTATATGGAGGCACCAATGAAATTAAAAAAATTTTCTTGGATACCGGCAATTATTGTAATGATTATCATCTTTGCCTTTTCATCCAAGCCGGCAGATAGTTCCAATGAAAGCAGCATGACCGTTGCCGACCATATTCTTTCTGCTTATGAGACTACTACGCAGGTGCAGTTTGATGCAAAACAAAGATATCAAGTATTAGAGACGATGAATATGATTGTTCGAAAGGGATCACATTTTTGTGAATATGCTTTACTCGCAGTAACAATTGCGTTTCATTTTTTTATCCACGGTTTGAAGGGGATGAGATTATTACTTTTGTCAGTAACTTTATCGGCAATGTATGCTGCTACGGATGAATATCATCAGACCTTTATTCCGGGGCGCAGCGGTCAGTTTCGAGATGTTATGATTGATACTTCAGGAGCCACTGCAGGAATGTTGTTCTTTTTTGTCGTTCTGATGATATATCATTCTTATCGAAATAGGAAGTATAAAAAAGTCAAACTAAATAAATTTATTTAACTTTTTTTCATAGGTATAGTCAATGGAAGAGAGAAGAGTTTCGATATATTGTTGTTCGAGCTCCAAATTATCACATAGTGTCTCTAAGTTAGGGTATTCATCGCGTAATTTTGTATTTATATAGCTTAATAGAATATAAGGGTCTTTGGGAATACACATTATGACTCCAATCTGCCAATTTTGGGCGAATTTTAATAATCGCGTTTTATACTTATTTTATTATGCACATTCTTTGGGAATTTTCAATAGAGTACTTTCAGAAAATATTTGTATGCAGGTATGAGGCTGCAGATAGAAAAAGTCATAGGAGGTGCTCCAATCTATAATTAGGAGGTAACTGCCTTGGATTTATTTGATTATATGCGGGATAATACGATGAAAAAGGAGTCCCCACTGGCTTCCAGGCTTCGTCCTGAAACCCTGGAAGAGGTGGTAGGACAAAGACATATCATCGGACAGGATAAATTGCTTTACCGTGCCATTAAGGCAGATAAATTAAGCTCCATCATCTTCTATGGACCTCCCGGAACGGGGAAGACGACAATTGCAAAGGTAATAGCGAATACCACCAGCTCCATCTTTACACAGATTAATGCAACGGCAGCAGGAAAGAAGGATATGGAAGCTGTGGTGGAGGAAGCAAAGAATAATATAGGACGTTATGGTAAGCGTACTATATTATTCGTAGATGAGATCCATCGATTTAATAAGGGGCAGCAGGACTATCTCCTGCCTTTTGTGGAAGACGGAACCATTATTTTGATTGGAGCAACAACGGAAAATCCTTACTTTGAGGTAAATTCAGCTTTAATATCCCGCTCCATTATTTTTGAACTGAAGCCACTAGATAAGGAAGATATTAAAATCTTATTAATTAGGGCAGTAAGTGACCGAGATAAAGGCCTGGGGGTATATAATGCTGTCATTGATGAGGATGCGCTGGAATTCTTGGCAGATATTGCGAATGGAGATGCTAGATCCGCTTTGAATGCCATTGAGATTGGAGTTCTTACCACAGAACGGGCAGAGGATGGCAAGATTCATATTACCTTATCAGTAGCCTCGCAGTGCATCCAAAAGCGTGTGTTAAAATATGATAAAAACGGCGACAATCATTATGATACCATCTCCGCATTTATTAAAAGCATGAGAGGTTCTGATCCAGATGGCGCTATGTACTATCTTGCCAGAATGCTATATGCGGGAGAAGAGGTTGCATTCATTGCGAGAAGAATCATGATTTGCGCTGCAGAGGATGTATCAAACGCTGATCCCAATGCACTTGTAGTTGCTACCTCAGCAGCCTTAGCTGTGGAGCGCCTTGGAATGCCGGAGGCGCGGATAGTGCTGGCACAGGCAGCAGCCTATGTTGCTTGCGCGCCTAAGAGCAATTCTGCCATTTGCGCCATTGATGAGGCAATGTCTGTGGTTCAGAATGAAAAGACCGCGACAATACCGGCCTATCTTATGGATTCACACTATAAAGGAGCTGCAAAACTGGGACATGGATTAGGTTATAAATATGCTCATAATTATGAAAATCATTATGTGGAGCAGCAATATCTACCCGATGAAATTAAGGATCGTAAATTTTACGTTCCAACAGACAATGGCTATGAGAAGCAGATACAGGAATATTTCAAAAAAATAAAAGGGGAATAGTTGCATCACGACCAAAGGATCGTTAGCATAACTAGTCCCCCTTGCTGATGAAGGAAAATTATGATTCTTTGTTAGTAGAGCTGCTGGCATCATCATCATCATTCTTATGTGCCAGTTTATAAAAGACCAGGAAGAACCAAATGAAAATAGGTATTACGATAGTGCTAAATAAACATGCTAAAAATAAGCCATTGGAGTACTCTGATGCAAAAAAAGAGGACACGAAAAAGAGAATATACATGGCAGCTATTAGTGCAATACCGACAATGGCGGAGATACGTTTTACTTTATTCATATAGAATCCTTTCTTAATTAACAGAATTATGATATCCGGAAACAATTCAAAAACTAAATTATAAAAGAAAATTTCAAGTTTTCTAACTAGATTATTTAATGAACTTGTACTTAATTATATAGAATATTATATAAAAAAGCAACAGTATAAGTCTCGTCACACATACAAAAGAACAGTGCAGCAATTGCAGAGGGGAGCACATTGGGTGAAACATATCCACCGATTAGGAAATAAAATAGGACAGCTGATCATAGTAGTTTTTGTGGCAGTCTTGATGCTGGAAGCCTTCTATCTGGTCAATATTATTCAAGGCACAGGAAGAGTCATAAATTATGCAGGGATTGTACGAGGAGCCTCACAAAGACTTGTAAAGTTGGAGATTTCGAAACAACCGAACGATGAACTGGTGGAGTACTTGGATGATATCATTCGTGATCTTCATTATGGTGGAGGGAAGTATAACGTAATTAAATTAAAAGACGACGAATATATAATACAGCTAAATTCCTTAATAGTACAATGGGAGAATTTAAAGGCTTCCATTCGGGATTTTCGTCAGCAGGATAATGATAGCAGCAGGCTAATGGGGGTGAGTGAGGATTACTTCGACCACGCGAATGTATTGGTTGGTTTAGCAGAGGAGTATGCGGAAGCTATTACAGGGAAACTGCGGATTTGCGAAATACTTCTTTCCATCGGAATTGTTGCGTTAATTCTCATATCCTTACAACAAACCTATTATGAGTTAACGTTGGTAAGAAAGAATAAAGAGCTTCGTGCAGCCGCTTATTTGGACAAGCTAACGGGTATCCCTGGAAGAAGAAGCTGTGAAGAGGCACTGTGGTATCCGGTTGATGTAAAGAAATCACCCTTTTGTGTTATTATGATTGATATAAATAATTTAAAGCTGGTCAATGATAAATTAGGCCATCACACCGGGGATAGACTAATTAAAGCGTTTGCTGAAATATTGTATAAATTTAGTAGTGAGAAGGTATTTACCGGTCGTTACGGAGGAGATGAATTCCTTTGCATCGTTCATGATTACGAGGAAAAAATGGTTCAGCGTTTGTTAAATGATATTAAAAAAGAGGTTGATGAATTTAACCAGAAGGAAAGTAAGTTTCAGATTCAATATGCCTGCGGTTATGAGTATGGGGGAGAGACACTACCTAAGATGCTGGAAAAAGCGGACTTGAAAATGTATGAGAATAAAAAGCAAATGAAGGATGCAAGCAGTTGAAAAATTTGAGGTGGCAGGATGAAACTCATAGATTATTGCAATAAGATAACAGGAGCTTTGCAAAACCAGATCAGTAATGAAAGAATAGGACGCCGGATTATGCGCCCTGAATATTCCCTGGATCAAGTTGAGGTAAAGACATTTCCCAGGTCCTATAAGGAGGGGATTTTTCTTCTTTGCTGGAAGCTTGGACAGGGAGGAAATCTGTCTGATTGACAAGAACTGCCTTCATCAGGATTATCTTATTGATAATAATAGTACCATCATATTCATCGGATTAGCCAATGAAATATTTGATGAGGTTATGGTTGGTAAGATTGAAGAAGAGAGTATCCTTCATTTTCTGCGAATGGCGCTGCTAAAGCAAAAAGATGTACAGCAGTTCTTACATTTTAAGCCTAAGAATACGGAAGATCATCAGCTGGAAGACCTATTGCTCTCGCTGTTACTAGAGTTGGAGCAGCAGGATGAGGCATCAAAATATATATGTAAAGGTCTATTAATGCGGATTCTTCATTATATCAGTTCTAAGTATGACTTTTCTTTATCCAATGAGCAAAGAAAGAAAATGAATTGGATTGCCTTCATGGAAATTACGAACTATATACAGGAACATTATGCAGACATAACAATAAAGGAATTGGTTCAGAAATTCCATTTTAATGAGGATTATTATAACCGGTTGCTAAAGGAAAAGGCAGGAATGACCTATTCGGAATATGTTCAAAACATACGGTTAACACAGGCGGATAAGCTGCTCCGTACTTCAAAACTGACAGTGGATGAGATAGCAAATCAGGTGGGATACAATAATAAAGGGTACTTTTATAAGATATTTACAGAGCGTTTCGGTGTTACTCCCTCAAAATTTCGGAAGCAAATACTTTGAGTGAGTGCTTAAAATCTATAAAGGCTATGGAAATGAAAAGGGATCATGCATCCCTTTTTTAATGTAAGTAGGAATAGGTAACTTTTTTAAAAGACCGGTAGGATGGTGCAATTGTAAGGGCTTGGGGTATGTTGTACAATGAATAAAAAGGAGGTAGTAGCAATGTTAAAGAGCAAAGAATACAAATTTTGGTTTGCAACTGGCTCACAAGCATTATATGGTGATGAATGCTTGCAAGAAGTGGCAGAGCACTCCAGAATTATGGTTGAGGCATTAAACAAGTCAGGAAATTTACCATTTGAGGTAATATTAAAACCAACTTTAATTGACAATGTATCCATTCGTAAGATATTCAATGAGGCAAATGGAGATGATAGCTGTGCCGGTGTAATTACCTGGATGCATACCTTTTCACCTGCAAAGTCCTGGATCTTAGGTTTGCAGGAATATAGAAAACCGCTGCTTCATCTACATACACAGTTTAACGAAGAGATTCCTTATGACAGCATCGACATGGATTTCATGAATACAAATCAGTCTGCACATGGTGATCGTGAGTTTGGACATATGGTCAGCCGTATGGGCATTGAACGTAAGGTGGTTGTGGGCTACTGGAATGACGCAGAGGTTCAGAGCCGAATTGCTGATTGGATGAGAACTGCAATTGGTATTATTGAAAGCAGTCATATCAGAATCCTTCGTGTGGGCGATAATATGAGAAATGTTGCCGTAACCGAAGGTGATAAGGTGGAAGCTCAAATTAAATTTGGCTGGGAAATTGACGCATATAACATCACTGATATTGCGGAATATGTTCAAGCGGTGTCAAAGGGTGATATTGATAACCTGGTAGATGAATACTACAGTAAATATGATATATTACTGGAAGGCAGAGATGCGGCTGAATTCAAACGACATGTAGCAGTACAAGCAGGAATTGAAATCGGCTTTGAACGCTTCCTGGAAGAAAAGAATTATCATGCAATTGTAACTAACTTTGAAGTACTTTCCGGCTTGCAGCAGCTTCCGGGTCTTGCAATTCAAAGACTGATGGAAAAGGGCTATGGCTTTGGCGGAGAAGGTGACTGGAAAACTGCAGCTATGGTGCGTCTGATGAAGCTTATGACTCAGGGTATCAAGGATGCAAAAGGAACATCCTTTATGGAGGATTATACCTATAATCTGGTAAAAGGAAAAGAAGGTATTCTTCAGGCACACATGCTGGAGGTTTGCCCTACCATTGCCCAAGGCTCTGTTGGAATCAAGGTTACACCTCTATCCATGGGTAAAAGAGAAGATCCTGCACGTCTGGTATTTACCTCAAAGCCGGGCAAAGGTGTCGCAACCTCTTTGGTTGACCTGGGTAACCGCTTCCGCTTATTAATTAATGATGTAGATTGCTTACCACAGGATATTCAGATGCCAAAGCTTCCTGTAGCAACTGCCTTCTGGCGTCCGGAACCAAATCTGGCAACCGGTGCGGAAGCATGGATCTTAGCAGGTGGTGCTCATCATACAGCCTTCTCTTATGACTTAACTGCGGAGCAGATGGGAGACTGGGCAGCAGCAATGGGAATCGAAGCAGTGTTTATCGACAAAGACACTACCATCAGGAATTTGAAAAATGAGCTTCGCTGGAATTCGATTGCTTATTAATAATTAATGTCAGTGTAATATCAGAATGAACCTTCTTCCCCCCAGTTGATATTCATTCTGATATTATCAAATATAAATTCTTCAAGTATTAATTAAGCAAAGGCTGTTTCAAAAGAAAGCTTTAAAGAATACAATTTACCTCTAACGATGTATCGTGGTAAACCTTCTTCTTGCTTTACTTTCTTGAAACAGCCTTTTTGAGTTTAAGTATTTTATTCTACTTTAAATTTGTCGATAATTGACTTCATGGAAAGAACCATATGATCGACCTCTTCAATCACATCATTGATGGTTGTCATAGCTGCGAGAACTTCTTCTGCTGTAGCAGAGGTTTCCTCGGTGCTGGCAGCGTATTCCTCGGACACGGAGGAGAGATTTGCCCCGATATCAGAAACACTGGAACGGCTGCTCTCCATCTTAAAACTGATATGACCTAACGCGAGAATTGCTTCATTAATCCGCTCCAATGCCTTAACGATAACCAAATACTTATCACGGGTCTCGTTTACACTTGTAGTTTGAGATAAGACTGCCTGCTTCACTTGGTCACTCTGTTCGCTGGCACTTGCAATACTGTTTCGTAATTCCGCCAGCATGGAATCAATAATGGTTGTAGATTTTGCTGATTGTTCTGACAAACTGCGTATTTCATTGGCAACCACGGCAAAGCCCTTTCCAGCCTCACCGGCGCGGGCTGCTTCTATAGCAGCATTGAGGGCAAGGAGATTAGTCTGGTCTGCGATGGAAGTGATCATTGAACTGGCTTCACTGATTTTACTGGCATTTTCATTTGTCTTATCAATAATATCAAAAATTGCTTGGAAGGATTTCTCGTTCTGACAGGTAATATCAGTAAGCTTATTTACTGCTTGCAGACCGTCCTGACTGGCGAGATTAATCTTTTTACTAGCTTTGGAGAGCGTTTCTGTACTCAAGGAGTTTTCATTCACTGCTTCGTTAAGTGACTCGATCTGTTTAATTAGGTCTTCTGCATCCATAGATTGTTTGCTGGCTCCCTCAGCTATATCTGATACTGATGCTGTAATTTCTTTAATAGCTCTCGTAATCTCACCGGAATTTTCTCTCATGGTATGGGAGGACAGGGAGAGCTTATTAGCGGAGTTCTTTAAATTATCTATGATCTCTTTCAGAGATAGTACCATGGTAGTTATGGATCTGGATAATTGTCCTAGTTCATCCTTGGAGTTAAGATTCGTGGGGGTGATGGTGAGGTCATTTTGTGCAAGTGATATCATATTAGAGGTTAACCGGAGCATGTATTTACGCAGATATAAGATAGTCCATATAGAAATGAAGACTGTAATTATAAATATAACAGCTACTAGAATCGATACCTTTATAATTTCTTCATTCGTATATTCTTTTATGTTATTATCCGTATAATTGGCATAATCCTTTAAGATATCGGTCATGGTACCGATTCCTGAGCGGACATGTTCAAATGCCTCCATACTCTTTGCCATATCCCCGCTTCCGGATTCAGGACGATATGACCACATCCAGGTTTGTAGGTTCTCGTTATAAGCTTTGAATAATTCGGATAAGGTTTCCCCTGTTTCCGGATGCTTGAATTCGTTAAGCAATTCGTTATTATCCTTCAGATTGCTAATGATAGTGTTAATACTTTGCATGACCTCGTTTAGATCCGTATTGTATTGCTTTAATAATTCCCGTCGCTCCTCTGATGACAACTGCTCGTCCCAGGCAAGGCTTTTTTGAATACCCTGCATCCGAAAGAGATTACGATCTGTATTTAGGATTAAGCTTGTATTTTCGTAGATGGTATTATAGTAAGATGTTTTAGCTTCCTGCCTGATGTTATGGGCGGTGATGCCTATAAAGACTGGACTTAAGAAAAGAGTAAGGATTGCTGGTGCAACCATAATAACCATCTTCTGAACAATACTTGACTTTTTTGTAAACCTCATTGCTACCTCCTGATACCGTAGTACGGTATTCCCTTTTGTAATGAGCTAATCTTATCAATGGCAGACGCGTACTTCAATTCAATATATTACATAAATTTTATAATATTTTCCTGTGAAAGTCCGATGTTGATATAAATGTGGAAAATGTAAACTTTATTTATCTGAGAAAATCAGCTATAATTAGAGGTAATGAATGAAAGGCACGGTGCTTATATGAAGGATACAAAAGTAATTTGCTTTGCTAACAACAAGGGTGGCAGCGGAAAATCAACAACCTGTTCTAATGTTGGCTATGGCTTATCTCTGATGGGTAAGAAGGTTTTATTAATTGATGGGGACATGCAGTTGAATTTATCACTATCCTTTTTCTCGGAAGAGAAGGTGTTGGAGTATGCAAAGGGAGAAGAGAATCTGTATTTCGCGATTAAGCAGCAGAAGGATTTGATGGACTATATTATACCCACCGAATATCCGAACCTGGATCTGGTTCCCTCAACAACCTTAATGAGTTCTATTGAATATGAGCTGTTTACCAAGTGGCAGAGAGAATATATTTTAAAGAAATGCTTAGAGAGGGTCAAAGCAGAAGGGGATTATGATTACATCCTTATTGATTCACCCCCGACCTTGGGCGGATGGGTAATGAATATTCTAAGTGCCTCAGATCACTTAATTATACCAGTCGAAGCGAGTCCCTGGGGGCTTTTCGGTCTTGCCAATATGCTGGAGTTCTTAAATGATGTAAAGCAAATTGCGCCGAGTCTGACCTTATTAGGAGTTGCCATAACGAAAGTAGATGAGAGAAAGAATTATTTTAAACAAACTATTGATACGCTAAAGGCGATTGATCATGTATATGTTTTTAATTCCTATATCAGAATTGACAGTTCCGTTGAGTGGGCGCAGGATAACAGCAAACCGGTCATTGCTTATAAAAAGAGCAGCCGAAGTGCTAAGGAATATATGAATCTTTCAGAGGAGGTAGACAAAATTGCCAGTAGGTAAGGGAAGTATCATAAGGGCAACGAATGCAAGCAATGGAAATACGGATAGTAAAGACATGGCTGCGAAGGAACAGACAGTTAAGGAAAGCAGGGTTAAGGAGAAGTTGGTTAAAGAAATGCCAGGTATATTAACCGATATCCCATTAACTCAGATTACAGAAGTTCCGGCTTCCTGGAAGAAAAAAGCAGTGAGTGTGCCAAAGATTACGGAGCTAATGAAATCCATTCTAAAATATGGAATGCTTGAGCCGGTTATCTTAAGAAGGGTGGGAGACAGTGAGTTTCAGCTACTATCTGGAAACAACAGACTTCAGGCGGTTAGAGAACTGGGCTTGGGTACAATAACCTCAAGAGTCTTTGAGGGTATTAGCGATACACAAGCGAAGAATATCTATCAGGATTTGCATAAAAAAGAGGAAATATTAATTGTAGAAGAGAAGAAGTCTGAGCCAATGGCAGCGGACAAACAGGCAGATGCTAAAACGGTACAGGATAAACAGGCAGAGGCGAACGAGTTGGAGGTTAATCTGAAACAAAATAATCAGGCTGCTGAGGAGCAGAGAGAGAATATTCATGAGCTTAAATTCAAGGCAGTAACAACGCTCTCTAGAGATTTGCCTAATTATTTGCTGTAATGATACCTTTGATGAAGAGAATGGAAATTGGACTGAACTAGGATATCATGAGATAAATCTGGATAAGCCAGAATAAGCCAGAATAAAATGGGATAAGGTAGGATAAATTGGGATAAGTTAGGATAAGTTAGGATAGAAAGGATGGAGTAATATGCCATATATTTCAACAAGAACGACAGTAAGCATTAGCGCTGAGAAGAGAGAAATTATTAAAACCAAGCTTGGGAAGGCAATTGAAATAATTCCGGGTAAATCAGAGCAGTGGTTGATGCTATCCTTTGAGGATGAGTCAAGTATGTATTTTAGAGGTAGCAATGATAAGCCAATTGCTTACGTGGAAGTGAAGTCCTTTGGTAAGGCACCGGAGGAATCCTATAGTAAATTTACAAAAGAGGTTTGTGATATATTAAAGGAAGAGCTTGATATTGAAGCGGATAGCGTTTATGTAAAATATGAAGAAGTATCCAATTGGGGCTGGAATGGTAAAAACTTTTAGGATAGATTTATTATAATAGTTATGTGCAATTGCA
>JAQZBD010000111.1 GCA_029239235.1 Herbinix sp. | reverse complement strand
GTTATGAGCAAGGTTGCTAAAAGAAAGAATAAACCCTTTTGTCCGTTTTCTCATTGGAGTGTAATTTAGTTCAACCAATGCTTCTATGATAGGCTGATAGACAAGTTTCTCCTCGTCACTTATCATCTCGTAAAATTCAAAAATAAACTCTTCCCATTTCTTCATTTATGCTCCTCTTTGGATTTATTATATTTTCATACCACTCGAAACACGACAACCGCATCACATATTATAACTTAACTAATAGCCGATTTTTAGAACTCCTCTTAAATTCTATTGATTACTTTCCAGTCTGATTAAGTTATAATAATTCATTCTACTAGTAAATATTTAAATGCATTGCTTATAAATTAATCCCAATTCGTATAGGAAAGCCATATACTTTTCTTGGCTAAATCTTTCGCGATTGCATTTGCCTGCTTTATATTTTCAGCAGGTGCACCTATATAAAGACCATTTTCACCGCTCCACCCTTGCGAACCACCGCTATTCGGCTCGTCTACTAGGATAAGTATCTTTTTAAAGTCTTTAGATATTGAGATTGTTCCAATACAATTTGGAGTGTTTGCATTAGGTTTTATCTTATAATATCTCAGTACTGAATATCCATCCCGGAATTTCAAAAAAACTTCAGGATCCTTCATACTATATTCATATTTATCAACTAAAATCTTTCCTTGAAAAGTATCATCTTTAAAAATATAATCTGAATAATTTCCTTGTATTTTAAGCGTTACCTTTTCGGAATAGGCTTCATCACCAATACGGCATTGCACTCCCTGTAAAGTTGTATTTACTTTATTACTATAAGGAATATTGTAGATTAGAAAACCAACAATAAGACTGATAACTATTGCTGCAATCACTTTTTTACCCAAACTATACCTCCGCAAATTGGTTTTCCTGAATCTGCTGAACCAAATATAATACTTTCTTTCTTGGTTATTCAATCACGAAAAACCTATCGTTTTTGTTTCAAAATATATCTCATTTCCCCCTATGAAATGACTCCTTAAGTTGTTAATAAACTAGTAATAATATAAATATTTATATAAAGCTTACTTCGCAATAGCCAAACATTGTGATGTAAGTTTTTCTACTTGCTCCACAGCATATGTCTCAGTCATTATCGGATTATCATAATCTAAAACAGCTGCTGTTCTACTGGATACTTCGCTAAAAATATGCATAGTATTGTTCAAGGCTCTTAAAATATCCTTCGCATCATATGTTCCATATGCTGTCTTCAATTGTATCTTTATCTTTTCATCAACCCAATTGTCAAAAAATCTACCGTCATGCCAAACATCAAAATCATTATTAACAGCTTTTGAATAGCCCTCAAGCATCTGTCTTAATAAATCTTTCATATAATCATCAACACAACTTTTTGCTGCCCAAGTTTCTCCACGAAGTAACTTTTTCACTGACCATATTGAATGAAACCAAAATGTATTTGCTAGGTTTATAAATTCTTTCTCTGTGAACACAGTATTTATTTCTTTCATTGGTTCTGATTGTTTATTGCGTTCAATTGCACCTTCAAAATCAATTTTATCAACTAAGATCATATATCCACGAGAGAAGAATGATTGTATCGTATGATCAGCAGCCAATCTATCTGAATATTTAACATCATAAAACAAAAAATCCATATCCATTGCATCCCTAAAAAACACCCTCCGTTCTTGACCATATGCTGCAGTTGGTTCTTGAAAAGAAATATAATAATTTTCAATTTGATTAAGCCATTGGTTCGTATTCAAAAAATAATCAACATCTTTTACAAGAAAAATAATATCGTAATCTGAATATTTATCTGCACCATTTTTTCCTCTGGCTCTGGAACCAAAAAGAATCATAGCCTGAATCAATTCCGATTCACTAGCAAATGACACTAGTTTTTCCATTATGGTATCATATGAATTCATCTAAAATATCCTCGCTCTATGTCTATTGAAAAATACTTATTAACTCAGAGGTTAATATGCATCGCATTTAACCTTTATAAAATTATATCATCTAGAAATAGGAATTTCCACCCTTTTTCTACCATTAATTTATAATCAATCTAGACCTAAAATAAGTCGTACAATCAGCATTAATACCCTTGCAATCAAAAATTTAACTATGCATTTAACTGTTAATTTTTAGTTAATTTTAAATGGGCCTTGCATATTACGTAACGTAATATGCTAAACTCATCTTGTAGGAGGTGGCTAACCATGTATGAAAAAGAAAGACAATTCACTGTCGGAGAGATTTCGCAAGCAACGGGGATGACTGTACGAACGCTTCAACATTATGATAATATAGGACTTCTGCCCGTATCTGGCCGCTCAGAGGGCGGCAGGCGATATTATACGGAAAAGGATTTATTAAAGCTGGAACAGATCGTCTTTTATAAATCGATTGGGATCCCATTGAAACATATTAAAGAAAAGCTCACAGGAACACAGAGCTTACCGGCTCTTCAAAAAACATTGGAAGAACATTTAATTCTTTTAGTTCAAAAAGCTGACGCTATTCACCTTGCGATATCTGTTGCAGAGTCAACACTTGAAGTCGTGAGCTCCGGCAACTATCCTCCTTGGGAGATGATGGCTAATTTGATTCAATTGATGGATGGCAGCAGTTTAATTAATTGGTCCAATTATAATTTTGATAATAATTTGCTAAACATCCTAAAGGAACATAATATTGGCAATACCCTGACTAACTCAACAGAAATTTACCATGAAATGCGGCAAATTATGATAACAGCTATAACGCTCCGCGAAACCTGCCAAAAGCCTGATGCCCCAGCAGCACAATCACTTGCGAAGCGTTGGTGGGAAATGATAATGAGTTTGACCGATGGTGAAGAGGCTACCATATCCGCGTTTGCAAATGTAAATAAAAATCGTGAGGCTTGGCCTGAATCAGACCGCAAACTCTATGAAGCAGCCGAACCGTTTCTTGAAGCTGCTTTAGGCGTTTATATCGCCTCTAATGATATAGAAATCCCTAATTCTTTCTTAGAAAAGGAGTAATGTAATATGCATGCAGCAATTAAAGTTAAAAACCTGACAAAATCCTATGGCAAAAAGGTTGTACTCCGTGATGTTACATTTTCTGTCAGTCAAGGAGAAACCTTCGCGCTGCTTGGAATAAACGGTGCAGGGAAAACAACGACTATGAATGCATCGAGGGACTACGAAGACAAAGTGGGGGATACATCGCCGTAGAAGGTTACGACGTATCAAAAGACCTTCCAATGATCCAAAAGCTATTAGGAATTCAGCTTCAGAGTACATCATTGACCGAAACAATGACTTCGAGAGAAGCGATGCAGCTTTTCTGTGCCTGGCATAAAGTTCCATACCGAGGTGATTTGCTTGCACGTTTTGACATGGCAGGAGAACACCTGAATAAGCCATATTCCGCGCTGTCCACAGGGCGAAAACGCAGATTGCACTTGGCTCTAGCGCTATGCCATAATCCAAAAGTGCTGATACTAGACGAGCCAACAGCCGGATTGGATGTAGAAGGTCGATTTGCACTTCATAATGAAATCAAGCGGTTAAAAGTAGAGGGAGTCAGTATACTGATTGCTACACATGACATGGCGGAAGCAGAGAAACTTTGTGATACTATCTCTATATTAAGAAATGGCGTTATTGTAAAGCAAGGCAGCCCAAGGGAATTGACGGCATCAGCGAGTATCCAAAGCCGTGTTATTATTAAGACGCAGGCTGGAAGCCTCAAGGATTATACTACGAACAGCTTTTCTTTACCAGATATTTTGGAGGACGAATATCTCTCCTTTGCATGTCATGACGCTTCCGAGCTTCTTCTACTATTGCTGACGCATATCAAAAACCACAACGACACCGTTGTTGATTTAAGAGTGGAAAGGGCAAGCATTGAGGACTTATTCTTATCTATAGCGGGAGGTAATTAAAATGAAAGCATTTATTATTAGTCTATACATTCAATTTCGTGGGGATATGAGAGATAAAGGAGTTTTAATGGTCTATTATCTTGTTCCTTTGGTTTTTTATCTTGTGATGGGAAGCATACTTAAGCTGCCAGGTTTGGAATCTGAAATGACCCTAATAACCTCAATCACTATATTTGCCATGTCCATGTCCTCATTTCTCGGAATGCCGCAAACACTAGTAAAAGCAAGAGAAAACAGCGTACTGAACGCATACCGAGTTGCTGGGATTCCCGCTTGGTCTCTGCCGCTCTCATCGATTATTATATCGTTATTTCATATCATGATTGTAGTTATCATTATACTCGTAAGTGCGCCGTATTTGTTTCAGGCAGAATGGCCGCAAAGTATTCTTTTACATATCTTTAGTATGGGCATCGTGGCAATCGCTTCTGAGGCTCTGGGTGTGTTACTGGCTTGTTTTGTTAAAAAGCAGAGCTCTTTGACGCTCGTGGGGCAATGCTTGTTCTTGCCTACCGTAATGCTAAGTGGCATCATGTTTCCAGCAAACCTATTACCGAAACCAATGCAGATCGTAGGAGAAATACTTCCCGCTGCCCAAGGTATGCGACTTGTATCCGATGGAGCTTTGCAGTTTACACCCCTTTTCGTCTTATTATCAACGATTTTCGTAGCTTTTGCGATTGCAGTCATACTGTTCAGACGCATTAGTATGCGGGCGTAAAAAAACAGACCTAAGATGAGGCGGTGAAACGCCCTACCTAGGTCTGATTTTTAAGTTACTTTCTCATTATTATCTATTATGTCTACATGGGTAAATGGGTTTGTCTGGGCATTAATGAAGAGTACCCTGACAAAGTCTTCATTAATATGCAGCTATTATCCCACCATCATTCGCATACAGTGAACTTACACCTGCGGTATCCACAATAAAGCAATCCTTAAAGGGAACCCGTTTCAACACTTCGGCTTTAAAAAATTCTGCTCTCTCCCTGTTATTACAATGAGCAATTCCAAGGATCTTTTCTGTAGGCTTAATCACATCAGCTTCAATACATTTTGCCATTAGGCTCACAGCCTTAGTTATTCCTCTTGCCTGATCAATCTTACAGATCGTTCCTTCCGGCGTAGCCCCCATTACAGGCTTAATATTTAAGGCACTTGCGATAATTGCTTGAATTCCTGTCAATCTTCCATTTTTTCTCAATGTATCCAGGGATTCCAGTACAAACTTCGTCTTTAACTCATCACGGAAGGCATATACCTTCTCAACTACGGATTCAAAGGTCTGCTTTGCATCCATTAATTCTTTAATTTTCATCGCAAGAAGGGTCTGCCCAACAGAAGCAGAACGGGAATCAATGACCTCAATCTTCTTATCCGGGTGATCTTCTTTGTAAAGTTTCTTCGCTAGTTCTGCACTATTGTAGGAACCGCTTAATTGAGATGATAAGGTAACGATATAGATATCTCCATCATAATCAAAATATTTCATATAATCCTCTGGAGATGGACATGCAGATTTTGGACTATGAGGATATGCTCTCACTCTCTCCAAGAAATCCTTCTGGTTAAAAGTATCGTCATCAATAATTGAAACATCATCTACAATCAAAGTTAAAGGAACTAGCTTGAAATGGGGATCAGATTTAAGTGCTTCCGGTAAATCGGTGCAGCTATCTCCTATAATTCTATATGACATTCTTCATCCTCCTGTTCATATCATAAATAATCTATAAAACCACTATTTTCCTGTACTCTTAAGTTAAAGTTTAATAGGGTGTGTCTTCTAGGAATTTCCTAATATTGTATTCTCAATCACATCATCGAGTTTCCGTACTATATTATATGGTTTTGATTACTATATAATATCATAAACATCTCCCCATATCAATAGTATTATTATTGTTAATAAAATTTTTAGAAAAACTCACACAACTTTGAAATAATCAGTAATATTATTAACCTTTTATCACCATATAAACATGATGGTACTTGCAAAAAAGGATTCAAAACCGAATTAATATCCAGGTTTTGAATCCTTCTAATCAAAAGTAATTAATCTATATCTTTAAATCCATTATTTTGCCATCAGCATCATAATCTCATTACTTCTTTGAATGAATTTTGTCATTGCTTCCGGCTCAAGCTGTTTGTGAGCAAGTAATGCAAGATCATATAACTGCTCACAGATCATTGGTGTCTGCTCTGCATTTTCATTTGTAATGATATACTTAACTAATTGGTTGTTCGCATTGAGTACTAAGGACTCACCACCGCCGAAGCCTCCCATATCCATGCCGGTCATATTATACATACGCATCATATCCTGCATTCTTCTGCTTTCCTCGGATAAGGTCATAACGGAAGATATCTTCTCATTCTTAAACTTTTCAACCTTAACTTCCAGCTGATCCTTGCCTAATACCTTACGGAATAATGCAGTCATTGACTCTGTATTATTTTCCAGTATCTTCTTTTCCTTCTTCTTAGGCTCTTCCTTGAAACCTTCTGTAATATCTGCATCGATTCTTTGGAACTTTAATTTCTGATCCTCGGATTCCAGACGTGTGATAAAAGGCTGATCAATATTGTGAGTAAGGATCAAGGCATCAACACCTGCTTCCTTAAACATATTGATATATTGTCCCTGCTGTTTCAAATCAGTTACATAATAAATAACGTTCTTCTTCTCTTCCGCTGCATCCTCGGAATCATGATCATGTCCGCAATCACAGCCTTCTTCATGTTCATGGTCGCAGTCACATTTTTTCTCTGTAGCTTCTGAATCACTTACTGAGGTTTCCGCTGCCTTAACATTTTCTGCTCTATCTGTAGCCTCTGTTTCTGCTTCCTCTCCCTTGCTGGCCTTTACATATTCCTCAAGGGTAATATATTTTCCTTCCAGATTCTTATAAATGAGAGCATCCTTAACCTTTTCATGGAATTTTACATCTTTTAAGCAGCCAAACTTAATGAAGGGGCTGATGTCATCCCAGAACTTCTCATAGCTCTCTCTCTCAACCTTATACATACCGGCAAGCTTATCAGCTACCTTTTTCGCAATGTATTCGGAGATCTTCTTTACGAAGCCGTCATTTTGCAGTGCACTTCTGGATACATTGAGAGGAAGGTCAGGACAATCAATAACGCCCTTAAGGAGCATTAAGAATTCCGGAATTACCTCTTTGATGTTATCTGCGATAAATACCTGATTATTGTATAATTTAATCAAACCTTCCAAAGAATCATACTCGGTATTAATCTTAGGGAAGTATAGAATACCTTTTAAATTAAATGGATAATCCATATTCAAATGAATCCAGAATAAAGGCTCTTTATAATCATTGAATACATCACGATAGAAGTTCTTATATTCCTCTTCTGTACATTCATTTGGATGCTTTGCCCAAAGTGGATTAGGGTTATTAATTGGCTGAGGCTTCGTATCCTTCTTCTCTTCCTTAGCGTCTTCCTCAACAACTCCATCTTCTCCAACAACTGCATCTACTACTTCTTCCACAGTCTCCTCTACTGGAGCATTCGCATTGATGAAATAAATCTCCACCGGCATAAAGGAACAGTATTTCTTAATAACTTCCTTTACACGGTATTCATTGGAGAATTCATAGCTTTCTTCATTTAGATAAAGAGTGATCTCAGTACCGCGTTCTGTTTTACTTCCTTCACTCATCTCATATTCTGTACCACCATCAGACTCCCAGTGAACAGGAGCAGCATCTGGCTGCCAGGATAGCGTCTCAATCGCTACACGGGAAGCTACCATGAAAGCAGAATAAAAGCCTAAACCGAAATGTCCGATAATCTGGTCTTCTGTAGTCTTTCCCTTATATTTCTCCATGAACTTCTGGGCACCGGAAAATGCGATCTGATTGATGTATTCCTTCACTTCATCTGCTGTCATACCAACACCGTTATCCGCAAAGGTAATGGTCTTTTGTTCCGGATTCACGGTTACTGTAATCTTATACTTGTTATCCTCAGGAATATCGGCTTCTCCCATAACCTCAAGCTTCTTTAATTTTGTAATAGCATCACTACCATTGGAAATGATCTCACGTACAAAGATATCATGGTCAGAATATAACCATTTTTTAATAATCGGGAAAATGTTCTCTGAATGAATTGATAAACTACCGCGTTCTGTACTCATATTAACTCTCCTTCTTAAATTCAGTATTCTTATATAACGTCGGTGCGCATTTTGTCTTAGTCGCTTGCCGCACTAGCATCTGCTTGTTATTGCACTGCATCGCGTACACGTTATCTGGATAGGTAAATTTTACTTCAAGAAATATCATAATACGGGCTAATAAAATTGTCAAGATAAAATTAGCACTCCTTTGCCAGGAGTGCTAACAACTTATGATCCTATAAATTTATAATTCTTCAAATAGAATTCCTTGTTCTTTTAGAATATCCTTTACCATCCTATCCCATTCCTGCTCCAGTGTCTTATCCATGGTAAAGGTCTTGATTGCCGTGCCTGTAATTACTCTTAATTCACCCTTTTCAAAACGGATATTAAAGTATAAGCCTCCTATTTCCTCTAAGCGAAATCTTCCTCCGATGGAATTTAATAAAGCTTCACATTGCTTATTCGGTAATTGAAACACGATTTTAAGCGATAACGGCGTTTTATTTCCTTTGATCATTGAAAATGCAATTTGACGAACTTCACCCCAGGTAACTGCTTTTTGCTCCTCACGTAACTCTAATTCTTCTTTTGAAAAAAATGCTTCATTCAATTGTCCGGTCATAGTAAATCCCGTAAATGTCTGAAGTTCCATTTCCCGAAGCAAAAAGGTATCAAAGGTATTGCCCGCTAAAAGCTTTGACATAAAGACCTTTACTTCGATCATGTTCAATGAAATCATATTCTTATCTCCCAGCTTTCATATTTAATCATCCCTATATTAATATGCAAAAATTGTAAATTCTTAATCACTTTCCTAGTATACTTCTTATCAATTTGAAGAACAATAATAGTAACCTAATTACCGAAACATCATTGTTACGATATTACTAATTGTTTACAAATGAATCAGCGTTACGATTCATCTTGTTATAAGAAGTAACTTTTAACTTCTGGCAAGTCACTTAAGCCGTGCATAGTCAAATTAATAGGAGGATTGAAAATATGTATTTTGATGCGGACAAAAAAACTTATTATCGATTTCCTTCCATCAATAGTATCCATGAGATGGACTTAAAATATTACTTTCCTGAAAAACCTTATGCGAGTGGAGAAGCTATTCGATATGAAGCTAATTGGAACCCGGAATCCAACGATACCATACATTCCATAAAATTATGAGTGTATCAGTACACCAGTGTTAATAAGTATAATAATAACAGATGGCCAGGGTAAAAGATGTAAAATAAATATTTTACATCTTTACCCTTTTCATTATTATATAAAGAGATTGGCAGCATCGCCAGGGTTGCAAGTAAACTAATAATATTTAACACATCCCCTGTTGCCAAGAAATATCTCACATTACTCAGTAATGATACGTTAATAATGAATAAAGCGACTGACTGCAACAGCTTGCTTCCGCGAAAAACATAAAATGCTACAATTACTAATATACCGGCGATCTCATAGTCACATTTTATTAAATAAGCAAGCCCACTGAAGCCTAATACCAATAAAGCTTCCCACACATTGCATAATACTGCCTGACGCTTATATTTACGTTCCACTTTTTTCATGTAGTACATTAAAAGTACCCCAAGGAATAAGGTGAAAAAGATATTCTGATGTTCGAATAAACGGTCGAAGACCGTTTCAAAGGAATTCGTGAGATCTGCCCATATGGATGTACCATAACGAACCTGATAAAACGCAATGTCAAAGGGTATCTCTGAAATTAATGCAAAGAGCCCTAACCGTTCCATATATCTCTTCACATTAGAGGTTCTTGAAAAGCCCTCTACTAACAAAAACGCAAAAATCGGGAAAGCCAACCTACCCAGACCACGGCATAATAAATACAAATTCCAATGATCTGTTTGCGATACAATAATTACACCGATATGATCAATTAACATTAAGATGATTGCAAGCAGCTTTAAAGCATACGTGTTCATAAAACATATCCTTTCCCTTTAAATATGCATGCGTTTCTTTAGTTCTGACTTCATATTATCTCCTTCATAGATAACAATTGCTGCTAAGCTTATAGCACTGGCAGCAACACAGATTACTGAGGGTACAACAATCTGTAAGAACCCAAACACCAGGAATATAATTGGTATTAATCCAAAAATAGCATCCATAAATATATATATTAATAAGTCTCTTACACCAATTTTTAATATCTTATAGGCAATCGGCATAACAATCATTGCTACAACACATGCAATGGGAAGTACAAAATCAATAGACCAGCCTCGCCATCCGGTAGAGAAATCCCATGCAACAGATATTGTAGTCAAAAGGACAACCTGCCATACAATAGTCTTTGGAATATTATGTCTCTTTCTTATCACGAAATACAAGCTGATCCACATACAAAGAATTGCTCCTGCGACAAACAAGGACCAATTAGAAGACCTGGTAAAGATCAAATTCACCGCGAACGTGATAATAATTGCTGTAATCGAAACCATCAGCATCGTCCGAATCAAGATATTAAATTCCTGATAAATCGTAGGAATGATCGGAAACACTTCCGGCATATTCTCCTCCTGCTTTTGTACAATTCCACCGCATAAAGGACATATCTTATTATTCCCTTTCAGGGAAACCTTACACTTTTCACAATACTGCATCTATCCTTCAACTCCTATCATACATCCTTTATATTACAGGCAATACAAACCTCAGCACCCTCACTGCTCAATAAACGAAAGAAGTTTTTCTGAATATCCGTAGCTGTAAACGGAGAGGCTATACTCACCATTAGCCGGTCTCCAAAGGAGCACATAGCAATCTGTGGCCGCCTTACGCTGGTAAAGCAGTTAAAGGTATGAATATAAGGCATCAATTCTTTTGTTATTGTGACCTTTCCAATATTGGATAAGGATGCTGTTACCCCTCTGTCAGCAAGTCTATTTGCCCAACGCAGAATATAATCCTTCCATACCAAGGGAATAACCCTCATGAACGCATTATGCTCCAAGGCAGATAAGCGATTCATATGTGTTCTCAGCTTTTCTTCCGTTAATTCCTTCTCAAAGGATTCCTTTACCACCTTAATAACATCCTCTAAGCTCTCCGGATCTTTACCGAAATGATAGCTGATATTAATTGTCGCAAAGAAATTCCTGGCTGTATCCGACGGAAAATAGGAACGAAGATTCACCGGTACAGATAATACTACCGGATACTTTTTCGCTCTTGTTGGCATTTCCAAGGATATTGCTTTCATAAATAAGGCCGTAAGATAAATGGTAAGAGTTGTATTGTGATGATGTGCCAGCTCCAATATCTGTTTCACCGGCATCTCTCCCTCAATTACCTTAATGCGATTATCAATCGCACGATGACCCACAATCTGATAGGCCTTTGTTATCTTAATCTTGTCCAGCTTAAGGTCACCGCTGTAATGCTTTAAAAAGCTGTCATCCATCTTTTGCGAAAAGGAGGCGTCATAGTCTAGACCAGGCAGTCCGTCATTAAAATCCTCCTGATACCTGATTGTAATATAAAAGTAAACTAAGGTTTTTAAAAAACCTAATGCACCTGTGCCATCTGCCAACGCATGATACATCTCCAGATTAATTCTATTATTATAGTAGGTAACCTGAAATAATAAATTCTTAGAATTCTGAATATATAGCATTCCACAGGGAGACTTATCTTCTTCCTTAACAAGAGGTTTTAGATCTGTTGTCTCAAAATAATACCAGAAAAAACCTCTCCGCAAAACCACCTGGTACATAGGAAACAGTGCAATAGCTTTATCAAGTGCCTTCGTTGGTGTTCGCCGGGAATATTTTCGCTGCATTATCGAGGCGTGTCCACTCAACTGGCCTTCTTCGTGTCAAATATCATCATTCCCCTTTCCGAACTAATCATGCATAATACATCAAACTCATTTAATAAACTAACAATCCTTTGGTCGCAAGACCATTCATTATCGGATGTGAAAATGTTTCCGAGCCTTCCAAAAACCGATTAATCAATTCATAGGTTCTTTTTGGATGAATAAAGCGCTTAGGTAAAGAAAAAAATCCATGTACGGCATCCTTCATCCGAAATACTTCAACATCATTTCCAAATTCATATAATTTTCTTCCATAGGCTTCTCCCTCATCCCTGAGCGGATCATACTCAGCTGTGATAATCAGGGTTCTTGGCTGGTTTGATAAGTCTTTTGAAAGAATGGGTGCAACGTAAGGGCTCTCCATATCCTCATCTCTTGTTTTATATAATTCCATATAATCATTGATTTGTCTTGTGGTAAGCAGATAATCCGCTCCGTTCTCATGCACCGACGGATAGGGCGAATTCTCACTATGATCACTTGCCACTAAGGGATAGATCAGAATTTGCTTTGTTGGTAGAAACTCTCCTCTGTCCCTTGCCATCAAAGAAACAACTGCTGCCAAATTACCTCCCGCACTGTCTCCGATCAAAACAATATCCTCTGGTTTTGAATCAAACAGCGTGGCATCCATAAATATTTCTCTTGCTACCGCGTAGCAATCCTCAAGGCCTTCCGGAAAGGGATGCTCCGGTGCCAGCCGGTAATCTACGGATACTACAATATGCCCGGTCAGTTTTGATAAGTTACGGCACACATTAGAATAGCTGTCAATACTGCCTGTAACCCAACCTCCGCCATGAAAGTATATCATAATCTTACCATCGTATTTATCTATATCAGGGAAGAATACCCGTACCGGAACTTCATGTTCTCCAGCAATAACTTTATGATCCCACATCTTATAAGGGTTACGGATATAAGGATGGGTTGCATTGTTGAATTGCCTTCTCTTTTGATAATCCTTCTTCAAATCAATTTCCTGATTGGAAATTGCCTTCAACGCCATTAGCATGGCTTTGTTGATTGCCATAAACTTACCACCTTTACTAACAATATTCTAACTAACAAGGAATTAAAAGTCAATCTGGTTATCTTAACGGGACAACTGTAAACAGTTATATCAAACCCAAAGCAGCAGTATTTATAGGTTTTTGCCCGAAAAACCGCTTGCAAATTCATAAATATACGATACAATAGTAAATGGTATGTGAAAATAAACAAGTGCTTCTATTCGACGATTCACTTGTTAATATAGGAAATTAAACGGAGGTTATAAATGATACAAGCAAGTAATATAACACTGAGATTAGGAAAACGTGCTTTGTTTGAGGATGTAAACATTAAGTTTACCGAAGGCAACTGCTACGGTTTAATCGGTGCCAACGGTGCCGGTAAATCCACTTTTCTTAAGATAATGAATGGGCAGATTGAGCCTAGCAAGGGAGATATTATCATCACTCCAGGACAGAGATTGTCCTTCTTACAGCAGGATCATTTCAAATATGATGAGTATACGGTACTGGATACCATCATTATGGGTAATAAACGTTTATATGATATTATGCAGGAGAAGGAAGTCATCTATGCAAAAGAAGACTTTACGGAAGAAGACGGTATCCGTGCCAGCGAACTGGAAGGAGAATTTGCCGCAATGGATGGTTGGGAATCAGAATCCAATGCTGCTTCACTCTTAAATGGTCTTGGCATCGAAACAGAGCTTCATTATAAAAAGATGGCAGAATTAACCGGTTCCCAGAAGATTAAGGTATTGCTTGCACAGGCACTGTTTGGCAATCCTGATATTCTTTTACTCGATGAGCCTACCAACCACTTGGATCTGGAAGCGATTCGCTGGTTAGAGGAATTCTTAATTAACTTTGAGAATACCGTTATCGTAGTATCCCATGACCGTTACTTCTTAAATAAGGTATGTACTCATATCGCAGATATTGATTATGCTAAAATTCAGCTTTACTCCGGTAACTACGACTTCTGGTATGAATCCAGCCAGTTGATGGTGAAGCAGATGAAGGAAGCGAATAAGAAAAAGGAAGATAAGATTAAAGAATTGCAGGAATTTATCCAGCGCTTTAGTGCGAATGCTTCCAAATCCAAACAAGCTACCTCTAGAAAGAAAGCTCTGGAAAAGATTGAACTGGATGACATCAGACCTTCCAGTAGAAAATATCCTTATATCGATTTCAGACCAAGTCGTGAGATTGGTAATGAGGTGCTTACTGTAGAGAACCTTACTAAGACCATTGATGGTGTGAAGGTGCTTGACGGACTCTCCTTTATCGTAGGTCGTGAGGATAAGATTGCCTTTGTTGGCCCTAATACAAATGCTACCACTGTTCTCTTCAAGATCTTATCCGGTGAGATGGAGCCGGACAGCGGTTCTTACAAATGGGGTATTACAACAAATTCAGCTTATTTCCCTAAGGATAATACAAAGCTCTTTGCCGGTGAAGAAACTATCGTTGATTTCTTAATGCCCTTCTCTCCGGAAAAGGATGTAACTTATGTTCGTGGTTTCATGGGAAGAATGCTCTTTGCAGGTGAAGAAGGTTCTAAGAAGGTTAATGTTCTCTCCGGTGGTGAGCGCGTACGTGTTATGCTTTCCAAAATGATGATTATGGGTGCTAACGTATTAATCCTTGATGAGCCTACCAACCACTTGGATATGGAATCCATTACTGCTCTGAATAACGGTATGATTAAATTCCCTGGAGTTGCATTATTTACTTCCCCTGACCATCAGTTCATCCAGACTACTGCAAACCGTATCATGGAGATTGTAAATGGTCACTTAATTGACAAGGTAGCAACCTATGATGAATATCTTGACAGTGATGAAATGGCAAGAAAGAGACAGGTTTATGAAGTAGATGCTACAGAGGATGAGACTTCTGAGGAAGAGTAATAATCACTATTGTAAAAATACTATAATATCACACTAACACTAAAAACAGGTGGATCAGAAAATATTCACCTGTTTTTAAATATAAATTTTTAATATGAACTTTTAGTTATAACGTTATCAGCTCTAAATAAGGATTAAGACTTCTCCAACCACAAAATATGTGACAAGCTATACTGGAGAAATCTTAATTCATTCTTATTTCGTGCAGGATGCATTCCACTATGATGTTATCAAACCAAATACGCAGCAAGATGTTTGCACATTACTGTGAATTCATCTACCAACATATATTCCTCCCCATATACATGCACTGTTTTTTTAGTTCCTCTCACCATGGTAAAAGCACTCTTATTCGAATCAACTTCTACCCTTATAAGGCTATCCTCATATCTAATCTGAAATTTATACCCCTCCCATTGCTTAGGAATCGCCGGAGCAAAATATAATCCGCTTTCCTTGATTCTCAGCCCTGCAAAACCATATACAATGGCCATATAGTTACCACCCATATTTGCGGTATGAATGCCGTCCTTTGTATTTTTATGAGTATTGAATAAATCCAGCTTCGCCGAGTCTCCAAAATAATCATAAGCCTTCTCTTCTAATCCAAGCTTTGATGCCATAATACTAAAGATACAGGTGGACAGAGAGGAATCATGGGTCGTAACCTTCTCGTAATAAGAAAAGGAATTACGAATTACCTCTAAAGACTGAGCATCTTCAAAGATAAAGTGGGCAAGCACCGTATCCGCCTGTTTGCATACCTGATGGCGATACAGATGTAACGGATGGTAATGCAGCAGGAGCGGAAAGTTCTCCTTCGGTGTATTCTCTAGATCCCATAATTTTTTATCCAGAAAGGAATCATCCTGAGGATTAATTCCAAGTTCACTATCATAGGGAAGATACATGGCGTCCGCTGCCAGTTTAAATTCATTTACTTCCTTTTCTGTAATTCCTATTCGGGCTGCGGCCTGTAATTGACCCGCTGCCTCTAAGAGATTATAAAATTTAAATGCCCATCTCAGGTTATATTGAGCTGATACATTGGTATAGTAATTATTATTTACCATGCAGGTATATTCATCAGGTCCTGTCACTTCATTGATACGAAAGGTTCCGTCCCTATAATTACCTACATCCATCCACAGCCGGGCGGTTTCAAAAATAATCTCTGCACCCTTATTCGCTATAAAATTCAGATCTTTCGTTGCCAGGTAGTAGGAAATAATTGAATATGCGATATCACCATTGATATGATAACCCGCAGTTCCGGAAGGGAAGTAACCGGAGCATTCGACCCCCATGATCGTTCTCCAAGGGTATAAGGCTCCCTTCGTATGACCAAGAAGTCTTGCATTTTCTCTTGCCTGCTTTAGGGTATTATATCGAAAGCTGATTAAATTCTTCGTAATATCCGGCTCCGTCAGATTGAAAAACGGTTCGATATACATCTCCGTATCCCAAAAATAGTGCCCCTCATAGCCTTCTCCGCTAAGCCCTTTTGCTGTGATATTACAATACTCATCCTTGCCCACAGATTGAATCAGTTGATACATGTTGTAATTCACTGCTTCGTTTAAATCGTCATCCCCCTCTATAAAGAGCATGCAATTACTCCAAAACTCCAGCAGATACTCCTTTTGTGCCTCGTAGTAATAAGAAATCGGATGAGAAAGTGCTTTTTCCAGCTCTTCCATTGCATGATCTTCGACCGATGGGTGTCGAATCGAATCGCTGAATATCGTATATTTAATTAAGCTTATCTCTTCCTTCTGTTCTAAGCACATCTCTATATTACTCACCACGTAATGGTTTTCTTCATTATGAGTGATAACCGCCTCATATTCTTTTGATAGACGGTGTGCTACCCCTGTACAAACAGACAGCCCGGACTTTGACGTATGGGAGGTAAGATAAGACGCTCCCTCCTCTACTTTAAACTGTCCAGGAATCAGATACTGGCCGCTCTCTTTCGCAACTCTGGGATCATTTTCATTACTATAATTATCAACTTTTCCATTATGATAGGATTCAAATCTAATCTGACCCTTAAAATTCAAAGCCTTTACCTTGTATTCAATCGTAAATAATGACAATTGATAAAAGGAGGTCATCCTTGTAATCGTAATCTCAATTTCTTTTCCGGAAGGAGAACGCCAATGGATACTTCTTCCACTGACACCCTTCTCCATATCCAGCCAACGCTTACTGCTTAACACCGTGCCCTCAAACATGCTGAATATCTCACCCTCAACATATAGCAGAATTGTCTGTGTGTCAGCCACATTCAGCATGGTTTGTTTTTCTTCTACCAGTCCGTATAGCTTTTCAGCCTGGCTCATCTCTGCTATATCGTAGAAACCATTGATATAGGAACCACGGATGGTATCATAACCCTCCGGATACCCTTCTTCAAAATTGGATCTTACTCCTATGTAACCATTTGCGTTATGAAACACTGTCTCATTAACAGTCAAATCACGGTTACCTGGGCTTATTTTATCTATCTCATATATTAGCTCTTTTAAATTCATCATTTCCTCCATAACTCAGTATTTTTAGGTCATTATTCTGCCTTACATCTTAACCGCGCCTGCTGCCACGCCTTTTACAATGTACTTCTGAGCAGCCAGGTAGAATATGATAACCGGTACGATGGTGAGTAATAATCCTGCCATTGCCAGATTCCATTCATTCGTAAATTGACCGAAAAAGGAGGAGGTCGAAAGCGGTATTGTTCTAAGCTCTTTTTTAGATAAAATTAATAATGGCAGCAGATAGTCGTTCCAGATCCAGATAACATCCAGAATCATAACCGTTACTGTTGTTGGTTTCAGAATCGGAAATACAATCCTCCAAAATACCGAGAATTTATTGCATCCGTCAATTGTCGCTGCTTCTTCCAGTGAAACGGGAATCGTTTTAATAAAACCATGATATAAAAATACCGCCATACTTGCTCCGAAACCCACATTCATATAGATCAATCCTCCAAGAGAATTGACCATCGGTATATTTGTTACGTCCTTCACCCATCCCATCACCTGTAATAGAGGCATCATGATTGTCTGGAAGGCCTTTAAAAAATACTCCGGGGTGAAGGTCTGTGGCAGCGCCAGCATATCTTCATAGAGTTCCTTCCGATTCTTGAAGGCATTTACAATTACGATATAAAAGGGGAATAAATAGAATAGACAAAGTAGAATGCTAATAAAAGCAACAATTATCTTACCTAACTTTTTCATCACATTTCCACCTCTCTTTTCTTCGTAATCGATACCTGTACTAGGGTAAGGGCAGCTACCGCTATAAAGAATATGATTGCTTTCGCCTGACCATATCCATAATTTCCAAGGGAGAATATCTCATTATAGATATTCATAGCCATCATCTCAGTAGCATTATTCGGTCCGCCGGTGGTTAAAGAAAAGTTTACATCAAATATCTTGAAGCAATTCGATAACGTGAGGAATAGGCAGATCGTAAAGGAAGGCATAATGAGCGGAAACTTAATTCTAAGCAGTGTCTGCCAAAAACCAGCTCCGTCCACCTTCGCCGCTTCAATGATATCCTCCGGCATAGCTTGAATACCATTAATATAGATAATCATGATATAGCCTGCCATTTGCCAGGTTGTAACGATAATCATCGCAAGTAACGCGTAATTTGGGTTCAGCAGCCAGCTAAAGAATACACCTTGCCAACCGGTAGCCTCACCTATAAATTTAAATACATCTGTAAATATAAATTTCCATATAAAGCCCAGAATCAAGCCACCGATCAAATAGGGCATGAAAAGCATGGTTCTGACTAAATTGCGACCGATCATTTTACCGGTCACAAGTAAAGCAAAGGTTAGCCCCAGCAGATTTATTAGTAAAACAGAAAATATAGTAAACAAGACCGTATGACCTGCAGATGCCATAAATCTTTTGTCCATAAACAGTCCTATGTAATTATCAAATCCAACAAAGGTTTTCTCGTTCAGAGGCATTCCGTCCCACGAGATAAAGGAGTATCCAATTCCTATCATAAAAGGTACTATTACAACTGTCGTAAATACAAATACCAATGGGGCTACAAAGAAAATATACCACGCTCTATCACTATGCTTTCTCATCTTAACACTCCTGTCCTTCCGGAGGGCATAGCCTCCAATTCTTCACTGACCTACTTATTAAAGCTACTAAACATTTTCTTTAAAATGCGGAAATCTAGCACCTGCTTATGTAATATAAAGAAGATGTTAGATTTCCGTTATTACAGTATATCCCCTATTTTCTATTTACCTGCTTCTACGAATGCATTCGTTAAAGCATCCAAGAATTCATCTGCTGTCATATCGGATGTGAAGAATTCTTGTGCTACCGGTACTAAATACACATCTACAATACCAGCCGGCCAATAACTCATAGGCCAGGAGATGGTCTTGCCTTCGGCTGCATAATCGGATACTGACTGAGAAAGAGGATCCAACTTAGAGCTTTCCATGGTTGATACCACCGGTATAAATCCGAATTCATCCATCAGATACTTTTTACCTGTTTCACTGGTGTATAACCAATTAAGAAAATCTTTGCCCGCCTGAATTTCAGCTGCGCTCGCCTGAGAATTTACATACCAGCATGCCGGTACGCTGACAGCAACCTTGTCATTTCCGCTAACCGGTAACGGCATCATCCCCATATCAAAATCAACACCATAATCTGTGAACATACCATAACACCAGTTACCCTGATGGATGGAAGCTGATTTTCCAGTAGCAAAATCACCTGTTTCTGTATCATAATTTACTTCCAGAGGATTATTTGTATTCTCTCTGATTGCCACCATAAAATTAGCAAAGTCCACAAACTCAGGAGTATCCTTCATGGTTACTTCTCCTGCAACCAGCTTATTGATATAACTAGTTGGATCAGCCTGTAATGCAAATGGAGTATTTAAAATATGACCAATTAAGAAATAGCTTTCCTGTGATAAGCTAAAACCGTTAATACCTGCTGCCTTTTGATCCTTTAACATCTTTTCAAAGGATGTAAAGTCCGTAACCTTAGTAGCATCAACCAAGCTCTTGTTATAAACAACGCCAAAGCCCTCTAATGTATATGGAATACCAACAACTTTGCCTTCGATTTCATTAGCCATGTTATCAGCGATATCACCCACGAAGGACAAGTCACTTAAATCTGCTAAATATGCTTTTAATTCTTCTGATTCAGAACCGGGAGCCAAAGAGAATACTGTCGGTCCTTCATTATTAGCTAATCTCATCTTCAATTGTTGTAAATAGTCATCACCGGTTGTTCCCCATACTTCAACTTCAACACCGGTTTCCTCCTGGTATTTTGCAGCACACGCTTCTAATTGATCTGAAATCTCAACCTTTGACTGAAATACAACAATCTTTTTTGCTGATTCTGTTTTCTCCCCTGAATCAGCAGCAGTATCTTCTGCTTTCTGTGGTGCCTCAGTAGCCTTTTGAGTATCACCTGCCACCGTTTCTTCTTCCGCCTTTTTACAACCTGTCAGTACTAGACTGCATACCATAGTCATGGCTAGTAAAATTCCCAATACTTTTCTTAATTTCATAAGACCCTCTCCTTATTGATATATATTTTGTAAAACGTTATACTAAAATCATATTACATTTAGTATTAATTGTCAATATTGTAGAATCAAAACACAATAAATCAATTATTCTTTGTGAATTATAAACTAAAAAATACGTAAAAAATCCACGCAATTTCTCAAGCATTTGTTGATAATTACGTGGATTTAGTAAAGCGAATGATCATTTTACTTTGTTTTTACTAATTTAGCATTATTTTTTGTTTCCTACGCTGGAACGAAATATAATTTTAGCGGATATTTTAAAAGTTTCAACATTACGCTGTCCACGGATATTCTCAATCAGATATCTAGCTGCAATATAACCCCTTTCATAATTAGGTATGGATACCGTTGTAAGCCCCATCGCCTCCGCAATATCACAGTTGTCAAACCCAGTAATTGCGATATCCTCAGGAACCCGCAAGCCATTTTCTCTAAAAGCCTTAATGGCTCCGATTGCCATATTGTCATTGGCACACACCAGGCAGTCCGGTAACTCCCGGCTTAGCATTAGTATCTTGGCCGCTGTATAACCGCTTTTCTCACGATAGTTTCCTGCAAAATAGCTTTTTTGCTGAAACTGGATTTGATTTGCATTCAACGCATCCCGAAAGGCTCTGTAACGTTCTTTATTATCTGCCGTTTCCTCCGGACCACCCACAAAGCCAAAACTGCGGTATCCACGGTCGATAACCCCTTGTATCAGTTCATACATAGGCTCATAATTATTAACTACTACGCTTTTGATATATTGATTGTTCATGATTCTGTCTAGCACTACGATAGGATAACTCTCCTTCGCTAGTCGGTTTAAGGTATCATCCTGCATCTTCTTATCCAGAACAATACTTCCGCTGGTCAGGCTGTTATTCATGTATTTCTCGCAGGATTTATCCGTGCAAATGATGAGATCGAATTCATTGTCATTTACATAATCACTGATTCCATTAATTATTTTCAAATAGAAGCTGCGATCAAAATCACTGAAATTAAACAATATCGTATTGGGCTTTCCGGACTTTAAGGCTTTTCCCGCAACATTGGGCTGATATGACAATTCTTCGCAGATTTTTAATATTCTCTGTTTTGTCTCTTCACCAACATTTTTCTTATTATTTAACACATTTGAAACGGTGGAGACTGATACCCCTGCTTGCTTAGCAACGTCCTTTATTCCAATCATACGATTCCTCCCAACCCAAAGTGGTGCACTTCAGTATATTATCTATTCTAGTAAAATATTTTACCATTAATTCAGTTATTTTACAATGTATTTTATTAAATTTTATTAAACCCCATACTCTAATCTACTATATTCATAATAACCACGAACAATTATAAACAAAGCAGATAGAACTTCACTATACATTCCAGCAGGTGCATAAGGAAAATTTTATATTTTAATAAGATGATATAATGGTTCAATCCATGAGAATATCATACAATGTAGTATATTAACTGATTGGTGACGTTTGTATTGACATTGTACACCACTTGCACTATTATTTATATATGAAAGGAGTGTTTTATATGTCTAAGGTAGTAATGAGAATTGATGATAATTTAAAGAAAGACGCAGAAGCGCTTTTCAATGAACTAGGAATGAATATGACCACAGCTGTAACCGTATTCATTAAGAAAGCAGTTAGAGAAAGACGAATTCCGTTTGAAGTATCTGCCGATTATCCCAACGAGGCAACAAGAGCTTCTTTTGATGAAGTAGAAAGAATGATATCGCAACCATCTGATTATAAAAGCTTTCCCAATGCCAAGGAGATGATGGAGGATATTCTGAAAGATGAAATATCAAATTAAGTACACTAGTGAGTTCAGGAAAGATTACAAAAGAATATTTAAAAGAGGACTACGAATAGAAAAACTTAATACGATTATTAATATCTTAGCAAATGGAGAGCAGCTAGATTTAAAGTATAAAGATCATGAACTAATGGGAATTTACAAAGGTTATAGAGAATGCCACATTGAACCAGATTGGTTGCTTGTGTATCGGATAGAAAAAGATACTCTCATACTTTTCCTATCAAGAACCGGTAGCCACAGTGATTTATTTTAGGAGATGAAAAAATAGCAACGAGCTGATGCCTTAGGAGGTTTTCCATGTAACCTGCTAATGTTTCAGCTCGTATTCACATCATTGAACGTGACTATCGAATCTTCATATTTTACATATTTCTAAATTTTTGGTATCTCTTTTCCATCATATCTTCCATCGTCAGCTTACTCAACAGCTTTAAATCATGCTCGAGGGTCTTTTTAATATTCTTTGCCATCATCTCATAATTATTATGTGCTCCGCCCCTCGGTTCCGGAATAACCCCATCTATGATCCCAAACTGTACCAAGTCCTGAGCTGTCAGCTTCATGTCATTTGCCGCCTGCTCCGCCTTTGAGGAATCCTTATATAAAATACTGGCAAAGCCCTCCGGTGAGAGGATGGAGTAAATGGCGTGCTCCAACATATATACTTTATCGGCTACACCAAGTGCAAGTGCTCCGCCGCTTCCACCTTCCGAGATCACCACCGAGATAATTGGCGCCTTCAGCATCATCATCTCAGCAAGATTTGTCGCTATTGCCTCTCCCTGACCTCGCTCTTCTGCACCAAGTCCGCAGAATGCGCCGGGAGTATCAATAAAGCAGATAATAGGGCGATGGAACTTTTCTGCCTGCTTCATTAAACGTAAGGCTTTACGATAGCCCTCCGGATGCGGCATGGAAAAGTTTCTGGCTATATTTTCTTTCGTATTTCTACCCTTTTGTTGGGCAATGACCGTTACAGGTAAATCTCCAAAGAATGCAATACCACCAATAATGGCTTGATCCTCGGCAAAAAGTCGATCACCATGCATTTCGATAAAATCATGAAAAAGTAATTCAATATAATCCAGCCCCGTTGGTCTTCCGGCCATTCTTGCCAGTTTTACTTTTTCCCAAGGTGTGATATTCATTCAAATCACCATACCTTTCTTCAAATCCTGCAAACTTCGAGCTACAAAGTTACGAATGCAGTTTAAGTATTGTTCCCAGGGTTTGTTTTAGGTGTTCTCTTGGAACAATCTGATCCACAAAACCATGCTTCAATAAGAATTCTGCTCTTTGAAAGCCTTCCGGAAGCTTCTGTCCTATGGTCTGTTCAATAACTCTTGGTCCGGCAAACCCAATTAGCGCTCCCGGCTCTGCAAGAATGATGTCTCCAAGCATTGCAAAGCTGGCTGTTACACCGCCTGTGGTGGGATCAGTTAAGACCGTGATGTATAATAAACCTGCTTCTGAGTGCTTCGCAACTGCAGCACTAACCTTTGCCATCTGCATGAGAGAAAAGATCCCTTCCTGCATTCTCGCCCCTCCGGATGCGGTGAATACAATGACCGGAAGTCTTTCCTTCGTTGCTCGTTCAAATAATCTAGCAAGCTTTTCTCCAATTGCAGTTCCCATACTTCCCATGAAGAAGGCAGGGTCCATAACACCCAACATAACCGGGTGCCCCTCTATACTGCCCTTTCCTGTTACTACACCGTCAACAAGACCTGTCTGAGCTTGTGTTTTTGCAAGCTTATCATCATAGCCGGGAAAGTTCAAAGGATTTATAGTTGTAAACTGTGTATCATATTCAAATAATTCCCCGTCATCCATAATCATTGCAATACGTTCCAAAGCGGAAACCTTAAAGTGGTGACCACATTCATCACAGCATTTTAAATTGGTAAGTAACAGCTTTGTATAGATAACTCTTCCGCATTTCGGACATTTGGTCATAATGCCTTCAGGTATATTCGGACGCTCTTCATCCTGCCGCTCAATTTCCTGCGGCCTGGCACGGTATACTTGTGAAGTAGCATATTGCTTTGCCTTAAATGGATTCATTTTCATACTTTTACTTTCCCTCGATTAAGCCGGTATGATAGTTACCTGAGATGATCTCCTCACGTTCTAAAAGCTCATACTGGTATTCAATATTTGTCTGTATTCCGTCAATCACAAGCTCCGATAAAGCGCGTTTCATCCGGCTGATAGCCTCCTCGCGATTACTTCCGTAAGCAATGACTTTTGCCAGCATGGAGTCATAGCAGGAGGGTACCACATATCCGGAGTACAATGCGCTATCCACGCGGATACCAAAGCCTCCCGGGAATAGAACATTTTCCACCCGTCCAGGACAGGGCATAAAGTTCTTTGACGGATCCTCTGCATTGATTCTGCATTCAATTGCATGGCCTTTCACTTCTATGTTCTCCTGACGATAAGGCATCGCCTCACCATTAGCAATTCTTATCTGGGCTTTTATCATATCAATTCCTGTGACCATCTCTGTAACCGGATGCTCTACCTGAATTCGCGTATTCATCTCCATGAAATAATAGTTACCTTTGTTATCCACTAAGAATTCTATGGTTCCGGCATTGATATAACCGGTTGCTCCCGCTGCTTTCGCTGCTGCGGTTCCCATCTTCTTTCGTAATTCAGGTGTCATAATGGCAGAAGGAGATTCCTCAATCATCTTCTGATTTCTTCGCTGTACGGAACAATCTCTTTCTCCAAGATGCACCACATTCCCATAACTGTCTGCCAGAATCTGAAACTCAATATGTTTTGGATGGATAACCAGCTTTTCCATATATAGATTATCATCACCAAAGGCCGCCTTTGCCTCTGCTTTTGCAGCCAGGTACAAGCGTTCCAGATCTTCCTTTTCAAAGACCGCTCTCATACCCTTACCGCCTCCGCCGGCGCTGGCTTTAATCATGACCGGATAACCAATCCTCTCAGCCAGTTCAAGCGCATCCTTAACAGTTTCAACAACACCATCAGAACCGGGTACAACAGGTACTCCTGCCTTGATCATGGTTTCTCTGGCTTTCGATTTATTTCCCATTAAATCAATGGTATCTGCTTTTGGTCCAATAAAGGTAATATTACAATCCTCACACATTCTTGCAAAGGAGCTATTCTCTGACAAAAAACCGAAGCCTGGGTGAACCGCTGTTGCTCCTGTCAGAACCGTTGCACTAATGATGTTCTGCATATTCAAATAACTATCCTTTGATTTAGCCGGCCCGATACATACTGCTTCATCCGCCAGCATTACATGTAGAGCTTCTTTATCTGCCTCAGAGTAAACTGCAACAGTTTTAATCCCCATCTCTTTACAGGCGCGAATAATTCTTACTGCAATTTCCCCACGATTTGCTATTAATATTTTTTTAAACATCGCAACTCTCCTTGATATTCGTCCAGCACTATAACTAAATTTATCTGTCATAAGTATCAAAATACATTAAATGAATATATACACATATTCATCTCAATGTCTGCTTTTTACTAATGACTGATAAATCATCCAATTGCAAAAGTCAATTCCGCCTGAACCGCAACCTTTCCCTCTACAGAAGCCTTTGCAATTCCAACACCAATGTTGCCCTTACTTTTGGTAATTTCAACCTCAAGTCTTAAGACATCACCGGGAATCACCTGTTTCTTAAACTTAGCTTTATCGATTCCGCCGAAATATACAATTTTCCCTTCATTTCCAGGTATCGTCAGCATACAGATAGCTCCCATCTGCGCAAGAGCTTCGATAATAAGAACGCCCGGCATTACTGCCTTACCGGGAAAATGCCCCGGGAAAAACGGTTCGTTCATCGTCACGCATTTTTTTCCTACAGCCTTAACACCCGCTTCTAGCTCTTCCACGCGGTCAACTAATAAAAACGGTGGTCTATGAGGAAGTATTTTTTGAATTTCATCTATATTGAGCATATAAAAAACCCTTTCCGCTAGCTCTTCTATCCTTAGTTCTGGAAGATACTTCGTAAAGTCTGCCGGAACTAAGGTAATTATCTAATCATATATCACATTTTATACTAATCCTATTTAATCAAGAACATTGGCTGACCATACTCGACCATTTCTTCATTATTTATTAATATTTTAACAATCTCACCGTCATGTTCACTCTCAATTTCATTCATGAGCTTCATGGCTTCGAGAATGCAGATAGTCTGACCCTTCTTCACCTTATCTCCAACCTTTACAAAGGGAGGCTTATCCGGTGAAGCAGATGAGTAGAAGGTACCCACCATAGGTGATGTTATTTTCTTTGCTCCCGCTTCCTCATTCTCTTTCTTGGTACTTTCATTGGAAGCTGGTGCAACCGTTGCTACCGGTTGGTTCACCACCTGAGACTGCATTGCAGGCGCAGGTGCATAGCCAGGTACAAAGGCTGGAGCGGAGATAACCGGCTGTGCCATATTTACAACCGGTACTTCCTTCTCAATACAGATCTTAACACCATTTTCCTCTATTTCAAGCTTTGTTAAATTGGTCTTATTCATTTCCTTCATCAGGTTGACAATTTCTTTGTAATCCATAATTACCTCCATCCCTTAAGATTGTGAAGTTTATTCTTAAATTATCGGGCAAAAGTACTTTCTGCCTTTTCATAAAGTCTTTATTTTACACTCTTGAACACCAAAGTAGCATTGTGACCGCCAAACCCTAAGGAGTTAGACATTGTATAAGTCAAATTAGCAGTTCTGCCAACACCCGGTACATAATCCAAGTCACATTCTTCATCTGGTACCTCTAATCCAATGGTGGCAGGAATGAAGCTATTTTCCATTGCTTTCACACAGATAATTGCTTCGACTGCACCCGCTGCTCCAAGCAAATGTCCAATCATAGATTTTGTAGAACTAATTGGTGTGTGATATGCTTCTTCGCCCATGGCGAGCTTAATCGCAATGGTTTCTACACGATCATTGGTAGGTGTACTGGTACCATGGGCATTGATATAAGAAATATCCTTTGGCGCCACTCCTGCTTCTTCCATAGCGAGCTTCATTGCTCTTGCACCGCCTTCACCATCAGGAGCCGGAGCCGTAATATGGTATGCGTCACAGGTGGTACCGTAACCAACTACCTCAGCATAGATCTTAGCCCCTCTGGCCTTTGCATGCTCATAATCCTCCAGTACCAGGATACCGGCACCTTCACCCATAACAAAGCCATCGCGCTCCTTATCAAATGGGATTGAAGCTCTTAAAGGCACCTGACTGGTTGACAGGGCTGTTAAGGACTGAAAGCCTGCTACTGCCAGCGGTGTGATGGAGCCTTCCGTTCCACCTGCTAGAATGACATCGGAGTAACCGTGCTTTATGCTTCGGAAAGCTTCTCCGATACAGTTAGTACCTGTAGCACAGGCTGTAACAACATTCGTGCAGATACCCTTTAAGCCAAATTGGATTGCTATATTACCCGCTGCCATATTCGTAATTGTCATTGGTATGAATAAAGGGCTAACACGCTTTGGACCTTTATCCCTTAAAGTATTCGTTTCCTTCTCAATATCATCAATTGCACCAATACCGGAACCTACGATAACACCGGCACGATCCATATCTATATTACTCAGATCAAGTCCTGAATCCATTACTGCCTCTTTCGCTGCTGCAACCGCAAGCTGAGAGAATCGATCCATTCTTCTTGCTTCCTTAAAGTCCATATAATCCTTAGGCTCAAAGTTCTTTACCTGTGCGGCTAATCTAGCACTATAGGACTCTGTATTAAAATTATTGATAAAGTCAATTCCGCAGGTTCCTGCCATAACATTATCAAAAAACTCTTTTACATTATTACCGATGGGGGTAATTGCACCCATTCCTGTTACAACTACTCTTCTTTCCATAGTATTTTACCTCCATTGCTTAAAGGAGTATTAACCTCCTTACATTACCATGCCGCCATCCACTTGGATTACCTGGCCTGTGATATAATTTGCTGCATCGGATGCTAAGAAGCTAACTGCGTTCGCAACCTCTTCCGCTTTTCCATACCGTTTCAAAGGAATTGTTGCAATGGTAGCTCCCTTTACTTTCTCTGATAAGGTTTCTGTCATATCAGTTTCAATAAAACCCGGTGCAACTGCATTTACCGTAATGCCCCTGGATGCCAATTCCCTTGCCGCTGATTTAGCCATGCCAATTACTCCGGCTTTTGAAGCAGAATAATTAATTTGACCTGCATTACCTGTCAATCCTACCACGGAAGATATATTTACCATTCTTCCGCTTCTTTGCTTCAGCATGATGGTAGAGGCATGCTTCATACAATAGAAAGTCCCCTTTAGGTTAATATCAATAACACCATCAAATTCATCTTCTGTCATTCTCATCATCAGATTATCTTTGGTAATACCCGCATTATTCACCAGTACATCCAGTCTGCCAAATTGCTTCACAGCCTCTTCCATCAGCTTCTTTGCTTCTGCTTCTTTACTGATATCTGCCTGAACAGCAATTGCCTGACCGCCTGCTTCTTTGACCTGGCTCAAAAGCTCCTCTACCTGCGCAATACTATTGCGGTAATTAATTACTACCTTTGCACCTTGCTGAGCAAACTGCAGCGCAATCGCTCTGCCGATTCCTCTTCCAGCGAGGCCACTCAATAACGGATGTGAATTATATGTTTTAATAATTCACACTACTCCACAGCTTTTAACGCATTTACCGTCATTTCCAGGGAAGCCATATTTTCAACATTATATACTTTAAGACTGCGGTCAACCTTCCTCACAAAGCCGGAAAGGGTTTTACCCGGTCCAATTTCAACAAAATTCTGAACTCCCTCCGCAATCATATTACGAATGGTTTGTTCCCACAACACGCTGCTCATGACCTGGTGGTACAAAAGTTCCTTAATCTTTGAAGTACTGCTTACAAATTCGGCATTCACATTACTAATGACCGGTATCTGCATATCATTGATCGCAACCAGCTCAAGTTCAGTACGCAATCTTTCTGCCGCGGGCTTTAGCATAGAGGTATGAAACGGAGCACTGACCGCTAAATCGAGAGTTTTAAGAGCACCTTTCTCCTTTGCCAGTCTTGCAGCTTCCTCGACCGCTTTATTTTCACCACCAATGACAATCTGACCAGGGCAGTTAAAGTTAGCCGGTTCAACGATACCGAAAGCCTTAGCTTCCTCACAGGCTTCTCTGACT
>JAQZBD010000110.1 GCA_029239235.1 Herbinix sp. | reverse complement strand
AGCTTGCTGCAAAGCCTTCCATACTCCTTCGCCACATGTTTTTGTAAGGAAAGGCTCCAGAAGTAATCCTTATTGCCGAATAAAGGAGTAGCGTAGGAGAAGAACAGTGTTTTAGCTGCTTCCATTGAAAAGTATGCTTGATCCCGGTTCTGTTTCATCAGCTTCAGCAGTTGTCCCAGATCGGACAGATTTTCCTGGGCCTCCAACACATAACCTTCATTTATCTTCTGTATTTGCGGCGAAAACGGAAGGGTTTTCAACACCTGCTTGATCCGGTAAATAGTATTATATAGGTTATGCGCGCCCCTTTCTTCCTCCACATCCCCCCAAAAGGCCTCCAGAAGCTCCCATTTACTGATATGCTTTCCCTGATTGACCAAAAAGTAGGCAAAAAGTTCCTCCGCCTTTTTAGTAGACCATTTGATAAGCTGCTGCTGTTGATCCCTTGCATCAAAGCACCCAAAGCAGCGGACGGGAAAATCATTGTTCTCTTTTAGCAGAGAGGCCTTGGCTTTTTGTACTCCCGTGATCTTGTCCAGGCGCTCAAGCACCCTTTTCAGACGGTCGGGCATGATGGGCTTCATCAGATAATCAATAGCCTCTACCTCAAATGCATCCAGGGCATAATTCCCGTAAGCTGTGGTAAAAATGATCTTCAAGTCGCTTTTTTGCGCCAGCAGCCGACTTGCCAGCTCAATGCCGTTCATCCTGGGCATTTCAATATCTAAGAACACTACATCAGGCAGAATATCCGGGAAGGCCGTATAAGCTTCCTCCGGGGTGGAAAAAGCACCCTTGACTATAAATGCATCCATAGCGGAGAGCATTTTATTCAAGTGCTTTAAAATATGTACTTCATCTTCAACAATCATTGCGGTGTACATTTAAATCAACTCCTTTGGCAAAAATAGAATACATTTCGTCCCTTTTTCTAATTCCGAATCAATGAGGAAAGTGGCCTTAGGAAAAGCGTCTATGCGCATTTGAACATTCCTGATGCCTACACCCTTTCCCCCTTTTTCGTGAAGGATTCGATAAACCTCATCATCACTCATACCGATCCCATCATCCTCCACATCAATACGAATAAAACCCTCTCCCTCAGTAATACTCAAAGCCACCGTACCCTCTCCCTGCTTATTGAAAAGCCCGTGGCGGATTGCATTTTCGACCAGCGGCTGAATCAGCAGGGCTGGAATCACGATACTGCTGTGAAGCACAGCGGGATCAATATAGGTTTCATAGTGAAGACGACCTCCGAAGCGCAGCTGTTCTATCTCCACATAGATTTGGATAATGTCCAGCTCCTTCTGAAGAGTCAGCAGTTGCTGCGTCTGATCCATCTGAAAAATATGCCTTAAATACTGGCTGAGCAGAGCCAGCAATTCAGCCGCCCGCTCCCCGTCCTCATAGCATAGGGCAATAATATTGCTCAAGGCGTTATAGATGAAATGAGGCTTAATCTGAGCCTGCAAAAACGCAATTTCATTATTAAGTGCCCGCTCCATAGTATCCGTTAATTTAAGAAGACTTCTTACCCGTAACAGAATTTCTTCCCCGGCAAAGGGCTTTGTGATGTAATCATTAGCACCGTTCTGGTAGGCCAGCTCAACTTCATGCTCTTGATCCCGGACGGTAGCAATGATGATGGGCAGCTCAATGGGGGAGTGGCTTAGCCGTATCCGCTGGGTCAGCTCAATTCCCGACATGCCGGGCATCATCGTATCGGCAAGCACCAGGTGGAATTTCTGTTCCTGAAGTAGTTTCAAGGCCTCCTCCCCGCTACAGGCTGCAGAGATCTTATATTCTCCCTCCAGAATCAAGGATAGCACCCGGATGTTCATAGGTTCATCATCCACCAGCAGGATTTGCTTTACACTTGAATTTATATCAAAATGCACGACACCCGGCTCATATATCCTTTTTTCAATCATCACTTCATGAGGAGTGCTGCTGTCCGAAAGCTGTCCTTTGGGCAGTCGCAAAGACATGATTGTTCCTTCTCCGACAACGGAATCAGATATCCAAACATCTCCCTTCATTTTTCTTGCCAATTGCCTACTGATATAAAGACCCAGCCCTATTCCCTGCTTGTACTCCCAACTGGGTAGGGCATCATGATTAAAGTCCTCGAATAACTGCTCCCACCGTTCTTTTGGAATTCCCCTTCCCGTATCGGATAGTGTCAGGACAATATTGCCGCTGTCCTCCTTTACACTTGCGATAATCTCACCTTTTTCCGTATACTTCATGGCATTGGAAGAAATGTTGTATAAAATTTGTCTTAGCCGGTTTTCGTCTGCTTTGACAAAGGTCATGGGCTTTACCTTATTCAACAGCCTAAGATCTTTTCCTTGCAGGTCAAAAGACAGCAATTGAAATACTACCTGTATGACCACATATAAATCCACGGTTATCAGCTTTAGCTGCAGATCCTCATGGCGAAGCTTGATGATATCAATCAGGTCATTGACTAAAAGTGAAAGCCTGGCAGAGGTATCCTGAATCAAGGAGATATCTTCTCTCTGAGTCGGACTTAAGTTAGTCTGCACTCCCTTTAAAAGATGGTCTGCAATATTGATAATGCCGTGAAGGGGCATTTTTAGTTCATGGGAGGTTCTGGCCAGGAATTCATCCTTTATTTCACCGGCCTTAATCAATTGCTTCGAAAGGACTTGTATCTCGTTCATTTTATTGGTAAATCGTCTGGCAAGAAAAAGGTTCATGCAGAGCAAAAATCCCAGCATACTCAATTTAGAAATCACTCCATCATTGGTATAACCCGAATAAAACAGCAACGAGTTAAGAATAGTGATTCCGATAAAAACAACACAGAGAACCACATAAATCAATTCATTGACAGGCAGTTTCCTCTTCTTTTCATAAAATAGTATCTGAATAAACCTTAGCGTATAAATAAGCACCAGCGTATCAGCATAAATAGTGATGCTGCGTTTAAAAAGCATATAAAAATGGTAGGGTGTGAAAAGCACCAGCCCTAAAAAAATTAGAATAGGAATTAGAATGATATTCAACGTTCTTTTTTTTATTGCTTTGGGCTCTAGGGATTGTATAAATTGGACCAAGGACACAAGGCTTAAAAAAAGAGTAAAATCCAAAAGTTTATAAGCCACCACAAAGGAGAGAGCTCCTATGAGCTGCATCAGAACCTTTTCTCCCATTGTCGCAAGGGTAATAGACCTGGCAATCAAAAAAATCCCGCTGTATAGATAGGCAGTTTCTTTCTGCCTCATCTGATAGATCTGTATATGATAAATACCAAATAACAGAAACAGGAATATCTCTGCTACGTCTAAGGAAAAATCAACTTTTTCCTTCGTTTCCATGTGTTGTTTGGTGCCTATTCGGATAGGTTGAGATATCCCCCCCGTATAAAATACTTGATTGGATACCTGGATTACAAGCTCGATCTCCTCGCCGGGCTCAAGTACGATAAGATAGGGCGTATTTTCAGGCCTGTAGTCTTCCAGATTATCAGCAGGCACCCCTTTTTCTTTGACCAGTTCACCGTTAATAAAGAGCCGGTGAGCCATCCAGATATTTTGGATTTTTAAAGCAAAAGACTCCTGCGATTTCGGTAATTTTACAGAAAGATGATAGGTGCCATTTCCTCTGTCCGGCTGCACATAAGCTTCATTTTTTGTTTTCCAACCTCTGGGAACCTTTATAGAAGCAGGTGTCTCTGATAAAAGTTCTTCTGGCTGCAGAAGCTTCCCTGGATAAAAATCCCATTCTCCATTTAAGAAAACAGTATTTTTTATGGTAAAATCCCAATCAGATAAATCTAAGTATCCCTTCACAGCTTGTGGCGATTTAGAGTTCGGTAATTCCGAATAATAAAAAACAGCAAGAAACAGCATAATAATACCTACGACTATCACTATCCTCATAGACAATTTTGCATAAATACTCTTCTTCATACGCATCAACACCTTTACCTTGTTGTTCCTACTTTATCAACTTAAACTCACAAAAATCTCACAATAACGATCATGTGACCATGAGGTCACTCCATGTCGAATATGAATTATGTTTTTCAATAATTCACACTAATATCAGCCATTTGACGCTCTCAATGAAGGAACTTGTTTTGTTATAGTACAATTCTAGCAAAGCACAAAACTATAATCAACTTTTGATTCTTCTTTTTTAAAGCGATGAAAAAAGGCTGAATTAATATCTTTAAATTATTTTGTTTAATTTATAACGACCTGTTGACATACGCTGTATAGTCAGATATAATTACAGCTGACAAGACAGCTTTTTAATCTCTTAAAAACGGAAGGATATGTTGATTATGAATAATACTACCAACAAAGTAAAAATTATGACAACCGCTGCTCTACTTGGTGCCGTCGGGATTTTAATTCCGATAATTTCACCCATTAAATTTATACTTGAACCGGCTTCCTTTACCTTAGCCAGTCATGTTCCAATTATTATTGCAATGTTTATTTCTCCGGCTGTAGCTGCATTTGTATCACTGGCCGCAAGCATCGGCTTCTTAATTTACGGCTTTCCAACTGTTGTAGTATTTCGTGCATTAACTCATATCGTATTTGCCGTAGTTGGCGCCTTTATCTTAAAAAAGAACGGTAATATACTTAACTCATATAAAACGGCAATACCCTTTGTATTACTTATTTCGATCATTCATGCAGTTTGTGAAGTAATTGTTTCCACTATCTTCTACTTCAATGGGCAATCTTCAAACGGTTTCCTCACAATGATTATTGGTTTAGTAGGTGTTGGAACATTGATTCATAGCTCAATCGATTTTATCATTGCAGTACTCGTATGGGTGCCCTTGCAAAAGGTTGTCAGTCTCCCGGTGAGTACTAAAATCAAACTAGGTGTAGCAAAAAATATATAAGGATCGTCCCCATACAAAAAGCGGTTTAGTGTAAACTAAACCGCTTTTTGTATACATTAACCCTTTTATAAGAAGTAGTGAAGAAAATGATAAACAAATTTATATTCGATCAAGAGATTCCATTTCCAGCTCGGACTCCAATATGGTAATGGACAACAACTGCATTAGGTCAACTTCATATGGTATGATATCATTGCCATTCCCATCAGTAATTACTCTTATAATGGGACGAAGCGGAAAGTTTTTGTTCTGCTCTTTTACAATACCCAAGGCATTCGTGGACAAACGAACCATGGAGCCGTTTGGATAAATAGCTATCTGCTTAATAAGGATGGAAACGAGTTTTAAATCAAACTTTGTTTCCGCATGCTCTACCAAGTAATTCACTGCATTATTACTGCTCCATTTCTTGCGATAGCAGCGATCTGATATTAACGCATCATAGACATCTGCAATAGCAACAATACGTGCAAATTCATGAAGTTCCCCAGCGTTGTGACCTCCCGGATAACCTGACCCATCCATTCTCTCATGATGCTGAAGAGCAATAATCCGGGACAATTCCGTAAGATTAGCACATTTTTTCAGCAGCTCATAGCCAAAGGTGGTATGCTGCTTTACATGCTCAAGCTCTTCTGGTGATAACTCGCCCTTTTTATTCAGGATTTTTTTATCAATCATAACCTTTCCGAAATCATGCAGCAGAGTTCCTGTTGCAAGCTTCTCCATCATTTGACGATTATATCCAAGATCCTTAGCAATTAATAAGGAATACACTGTTGTGCTGACAGAATGTGAAAATGTATATTCATCCGAAGCACTGATATCATTTAAACTAATTTGGACATCTGGATTAGCTAATATTTCATCTATAATATTGTTGATGGTTCCACTCATCTCGGTTATATCAACAACTGTCTTATTTTCAAAATCATCTATTGTCTGCCGAAGGATCTTTTTACAATTTACTCTGGTCTCTTCAGATATGGCATCAGGAATACTAATTCCATCACTTTTTGAATCGCTAACATAAACATATTCAATTCCCAAATTCTTAAGGCTCTTCGTAAATCGGTACAGGTCACTAATTCCTTCTCGAAGTATCAGACAATCTTTATAATAAATAGCTTTCGCCAGTACCATATCTGGTCTCAGCATTGACAGTGATACTAATCTCATGTATTGTCTCCTTTATAAGTTAGAACGAGTAAACTCATCATTATCATACGTTATCCGGTGAAAAGTGTCAAGAAGCTTCCCTTTACTGGGACCATATTAGTACATATTTCGCTATTTTATGGTGTTTTTTAACACCTTAATCCAAGAATATTTGACGTTTCTCTGCACTATACAGGTCCGTTTTAAGATCCAAACTTACAAGTTAAACAAAGCTAGAAATTACAGGACAAATTTCTTGGACTTAAACTATTTTATGTTGATGCTTTTTTGTACCTAAGGTAGATGCTTTTATGTACCTAAAATTAATACTTTTTTGTACCTAAAGTTGATTTTTTTTGTACCTAAAGATACTTTTTGTCATAAGGCAGACGATCTTTGTACATAAATTGGATACATTATCTTCACAATTATTTCAAACTTCGTTAATAGATAAAACACAATCTTGGCTTATAATAAGATCATAGAACAAAACAAAAAGCAAGAAACCTCCCAATGCTAATAAGATTATTTAAATAGATTTTCATAATTCTCCCCCTAAAAGTCAACTTAATTGTTGGCTTTTCCTCTGTTCAAGGAAAGCGTATAAATCCCTATGTCATACCACATTGGTATAACAATGAATTTATACGCTCCTAATAAGTAATATTATTTGACTAATGATACCATAATTTTTATCTTTCTAAGATAATCCTTAATGCTCATCCTTAATGATCAAATTTCTGAATTCGATTTCGAATATCCCGATATCGAAATCTTGCCATTTGATTTTTCTCCTTTACATCCTCCTCGGTACCCGTATATTGGCAGCGGATACAGTAATACTCCTTTTTTTCCTCCTCATAAAGCATATCAATATCCAGATCTCTCATGAAACAGGAGGGGCAGCGATAATTTAGTTTGCCTTTTCCAGCTTGAGCCATGTTGTAAATACCTCCTTATCTCTCATTCTGGTGGTGTAGCCCAACGTAAACATGGGTGAAAATGCATAACCCTCTCTGATGTAACCAACGGAAGACCTCTTATTGGTCGTCATGCTAACCTTTGTTTCAATCTCCGGAATAATCCCATAGACCTCTTTGGCTCCCGCCATTTGATCCTCACGGCACTTATAAGCATATTTAATTTCTCTGGTTTGTGCCTCATCTGTGCAAGCTAAGGTAATATTTGTCATATCCTCGGCATACTCTGTGGTGCCGTAGCAGGCAACCATATATTCATTGATATCAACCTCTGCCGTAGGATCACTCATTTCTAGAATGGCTCTTTCAAATTTTATATTAGAGCCTCCCTCTTCAAAATATATCTTCGTCTGTAATTTTACTATTAGATCGGAAAATTTAATATCCACCGGCTGTAAGGTTATTATTCTTATCTTCTTTCCACCGTTAAGCTTCTCCTCCGAATATTCCGCCTTGGTTCGGCATAGACATAGATCCACCTCTTCACCGTTGCGGGCTAGCTTTGCGCTCTTTATCGTTCCCTCTCCGGCATAATGAGTAAAATATCCTGCACGATATTTCTCTTGAATCAGGAAAGGATAGGAGGCATCTGTCACGTGCTTTGTGCCAATTCCTACAGGCCATTCCAACTTTGCCACGTAAGGGCGAAGATCTACGAGGGCTCCTCCCTGATCCATATTAATGCAGGCTCTTAAATAGGGATCACAATACCAAAACAGCTGTTTCTCTGAACCATAGAGAATATCCTTCCAAAGCGCACATTCTGGTTCCGTGTAGCTTTTCTTATTACGGTAATAGTCAGCGAATTCCTTCATGGTCATATCCTCCAGCTGTCCGTTCTTTTTCAGTTCTCCGTAATATGCCATCCCTTCTTCATAGGCTTTCACCAGCAGCTCATAGGGGGCTTCCCAGCGCCCCAGCTTATTCATCCAGCCCGGACCGACAAACATCATGTTATAGGCGTATCCGTTATTAAATTTCTCAAGGTAACGATATTGGTCAATCAAGTTAAATAGATAAGGAAATTCCCCGTCTTCATATATCATACCACGCAAGACATTCTGGGGGTGGGTTCCGAAATTCGAACCATTTCCGTCATAACAGGCGATTAAGTCCCTTGATATATGTGGTATGGCTACTATTCCGCTATCCTCCGCTTCATTGGCTGCAGGCGCATGTACATTCTGCTTAGATGGGATCCAAGGTGCCCAGGGACCTCCATCAAGAAAGGTATACCAGGAATTGTTACAGGTGTGATAAGCCTTTGGTCCCTCTTCCCAGCAGGTTGCTACTGCACATTTCACCATTGGGTATCGTTCCTTTATGTAATTAATTAAGTCTGCATCCATATAATACGAGCCAGTAGACTCTGGATAAAAGCCGAAGCATTCATAGAATTTACCAAAGACATCTTCTACAATTGCCTTCTTATCCTCCAGGGAGAACATCCAGATGCAGAAATCCTTGGTTTTATACTTCTCACGGAATTCCTTACAGGGTAACCCCAAAAGAGAAAGAGCAATCTCATCTCCATATAATTCATGATCCTTCTTAGCCAGCTCAACTGCCTCCTCATGAAAGAGACTTGCATAGGTCATTTGAATTGTCGTCTTAAGACCGTTCTTGTGAGCAATGGATTGCTGAGTTTTGAAAATATCCAAGGATTCTGTAAGTAAGGCTACTCTGCTAATATCCTCTTCTTTTCCATGTCCGGTTACTTTTTCAGCGTATTCCGGCACCATTTCCGGACGATGAATGATGTTTAATGCGAATTTATCCATTAATATATAGCTCCTTTAATTTAATTTTGTCACCCCTTAACGGCTCCTGTAATACCATTTGCAAAACTGTTCTGTAGTAAGAAGAATATAATTACCGTCGGTATGGTACATAGGAATACCCCTAACATAAGGCTGCCGTAATCCGTCAGGTACCCTGCGGTCAAATTGGCAATTAACATTGGCATTGTGATACTTTTTTCATCCATCATGATTACCTTTGGCCACAGATAATTATTCCAGGCATTCATGAACGTAATCGTCATAGCCGCAGCATAAGTAGATCGCATGGTAGGGAAGAACATTCGAAAGAATATTCCTACCTCACTAACGCCGTCAATTCTTGCGGCCTCAATTAAATCATGAGGGAAGGATCTTGCGCTCTGTCGGAACATCATAATTAAAAATGGGGTCGAGATGGAGGGCAGAATAAACCCTAAGGTTGTATTTAGCAAATTTGCTCTTGAAAACATCTGGAATAAGGGAATCAAAGTAGCCGCAAAGGGTACCATCATGGCCAGCAGAATCATGGAAAATACAAAGTCTTTTCTTTTATTGTGATAGATTTCAAATCCATAGCCCGCTATGGAGCATATGAGAAGAGAAACTAAAGTTAAAACTATTGCATATTTAAACGAGTTTATCATTGCTCCACCAACATTCTGGGCAGCAAGCAGGCTCTTGAAATTTTCGATTAAGTAATTACCCGGTATCAATTTTCCGCGAATGACATCTACACTTTTATTCGTAGCAGCGCATGCCATGTAATATAGGGGGAAAATAGATAGCAGTGAAACAAGAATCAAAAAAATGTATTGCAACGCTTTTATCATTCTTTTCTTTGCTCTTAGAGCTGCATTTTTTCGTTTCATATCAGTCACGCTTATCACCTACTCTCATCTGGATAAATGCCAATACCGCCACTAAAATTAGAATCAGGTAAGACATTGCCGCAGAATACCCAAAGTTTGGAACGTATTTAAAGGATATATTATATATGTAGTGGGACATTGTAATTGTGGCATTCGCCGGTCCGCCATTTGTCAGATTGACTGACTCATCGAATAACTGCAAGGTACCATTGGTGGATATGATTGTTGTTAACAGAATGGTTGGCTTTAATAAGGGTGCCGTTATTTTTCGAAAGGTTTGCAAGGGACTTGCCCCGTCAATCTTGGCGGCTTCATATACCGAATAATCAATATTTTGAAGTGCAGCCAGATAAAATACCATATTATACCCAGTCCATCTCCAGACTAGGGCAATAATAATTACAATCCTTGCGCTGACCGCATGGCCTAAGAAATTATATCCGGTATCCAATAAGCCGAATTTTATTAGAACTGTATTGATAAAACCATCTACTGAAAATAGGGATCTGAAAATGATAGCATAGGAAACCAATGAAGTTGCGCAGGGCAAAAAAATAGCTGTTCGAAACAAACCTTTGAATCTTAAATCTTTATTATTTAATAACGATGCCAATACCAATGCTAACGTCAGCATGATTGGAACCTGAATAATTAGATAAATAAAATTGTTGACTAAGGATTGAAGAAATACCTTATCCTGAAACATTCTGATATAGTTAGTTGCTCCTCCCCATCTCAGATTTGCGCCGACACCGGTTTTTAATGAGAGTATTAGCGCCTGAACCATTGGGAGAAAGTTCATAGCTATAATCAACATTACGGCAGGAACAAGGAATGCCCAGCCGGTTAAATCATGTTTTTTAGCCAGAGTAAAACTTTTTTTGCGTCCGTCCACTTGACTACCTCCTTTACGGCAAAATCACCTGCCTGAGTTATCCATATATGAAAAGTATGGGGAATCAACTTTGGTTACCAAGCAATTCCCCATTTTCAATCTACTTATTACTTATTATGTCAGTTCAATTACTAGAAACTATTAGATAATTGTGAAAGTCGTAAACTTTCGTACTTATATTTGTCAGTTATCAGTTTATATTTTGGGTTCAATCTTTGTCATAAAACAATATCTTCTTACATGGTCTGGTTTAACATTGTTATTGAACGATAGAGAAATTAATGGTGTCTTCCGCATTTTGTAATTCAGATTTCACATCGCCTCCGCCAACGATGTTCGTAGTTGCTGTAGCAACCGCATCACGAGCCTCATAGAAGTAAACGCCTGTGCCGCAAGGAGGAATCTTACCGGCATATTCTACAATTTTGGAATATACAGGCTTTCCGCTGAAGAAATCATTCGTCTTTCCATATGCATCACTATCTCCTGCCGGAAGATATGTAGCAACCGCACCGGTTTCAAGTATCTGATCATACAGTTCTGTACTTCCGCCAAAGGTTTTTCCTAAGAAATCTGTTGCAAGCTCTACATTCTTACAATTTGTTGTTACAGCCCAGCTAGAACCGCCCTGGTTTGCATAGTTGGTTGCTGTAGCAGCTTTATCAAGTCTTGGCATATTTGTAACATCCCAATTGCCTGCCTGATCTGCTGCAGCCTGTACGGAAGCCATGATCCAGCAGCCATTTATTGCACTGGCTACGGTTCCGTTATTTATCGTTGCAATATACTGATCCCAGTCGTTAACTTCAACTAAAACACCTGCTTTTACTAACTCAGCATATGCATTTACAACTTCATTCAACAGTTCATTATTAACGATATTTGCTTTGCCATCTTCTCCAAAGAAGCTTCCTCCAGCAGATTGAAGCATCATAACGATAACATCAGATTCACCTGCAATACCGGAAAGTAAAGGCTTACCTGTTTTAGCAAGAACCTGTTTTCCCTTTTCCAGGAAATCATTAAAGGTAATATCGGTAAAGTCATCAATGGTATAACCTGCCTCTGCTAATATATCAGTTCTGTAGCAAGCAATTACAGCACCGTTATCAAAAGGAACACCATAGTTTTTACCATCTACTGTGGAAAATCCTGTTTTGCCTTGGGCAAACTGGGAAAAATCAATGCCGGAGCCTGTGATGTCTGTAAATGCATCCGGATAACTCATTACATTTTTCTGGAAGGCATTATCCTGCATTAATAAGATATCCGGTAAGGTATTCAACTGATTTGCGGTCGCTGCTGTAGTTAATTTGGTCTGAACATCTTCCCAAGGAGTTTCAATGACGTTTAACTTAAAATCCGGATGATCCTTCTGATAAATAGCCTCTGCCTTTTTCATCGCATTAATGTTAAATGCAGGATCCCAGCACCAAACTGTTAAAGTGTTATCTTCTGAGCTGGATGATTCTTGTGCGCCAGACGAATCTTCTGCACTGGATGAATCTTCTGC
>JAQZBD010000109.1 GCA_029239235.1 Herbinix sp. | reverse complement strand
TTAATATCAATGCACCTTTCTTTGCAGCTTCTGTTTAATACACCAAGAAGATCGATAAATACGATTTGGGATTCTGTCAGTGAAGGACTCCATTTGCATAGTTCCTCAAAGACATCCTGTACAATATCCATCGCTGCCTTTCTATTATTGGAACGGATATATGCCATTAAGCTTCTTTCCTTTTCAGAATCAAAAACAGCCAGGACATCAAAGGGTTTATCTGCTGCCAAATCATGCTTTTCCATACCTTTATAATACCGGTTACGGTATTTTTCCTCCGCTGCTAGATATGATTTTTTTATATCCGTAATATTTGCTACCACACTGCCCTTATAAAAATTCGCTTTTATATTCAAATATCTTTGAGTGCATACCGATATTCTGCTTAATACCTCAAAGCATCGTTCCTGCCTTATTTTCTCACTATAAATGGATGCATAGGAAAGCAATATAATATACTTATCTTCTGTTACGTGGCAGCATATACCACTGTGCGTATCCTGAAGTATTTCATCAACGATATTTATGATGGAGTTTTCCAGCAGATAAGCATCCTGATCCCTGTTATGCTCATGCTGTACCGTCATGATTACGGTAACCAGATTATGTTCCGAAATGGGCAGCCCCAAAACTGCAATACGGGATTTTATTTCTTCCAGCTGCAGATAAAAGCCCGCAATCAAGCTAAGAATAAAATCCCTCTTCAAGGCCGTCAGACTATAACCTTTCGTAAGCTCTTTTGAAAGCTTATGATTCGAATTCTCACTTATCATGTCTAAGGCTCTATTTATGGTGGTACTTAATACATCCACGGATAATTTGTGCTTTAGGATATAATCCACTGCACCATTTTTTAATGCTTCCCTGACATAATCATAATCATCATAGTTGCTAAGCATAATGAACTTAATGGACGGTCGGAATTGATTCGCATAACGCTGCAGTTCAAGTCCGTTTGTCTTAGGCATTTGAATATCAGATATAATAATGTCCGGTAATATCAAATCCAACAGACGCACTGCCTCTGCTCCGTCTCCAGCCTCCGCAACCACTTCCAAAGACTCATGTTCCTCCCTGCCGGTCAATTCCTTCACCATTAATTTAATATTCGACCGAACAAGAAAATCATCATCTGCTATCATAATTTTAATCATAGGTATCCTCACTTCCCGCTTTAATGATCGGTAATGTAATCTCAACCAGTGTAAATAACCCTGGCTCATTAAAAATCAGCAGATCACTTTCATCGCCAAATAACAGCTTCAGTCTGGCAGATATATTAAACAATCCAATGTGCCCCGACTCAATTCCAATATAGTGGTTATCCTGTAACAGGGCTTTATTGAAGCTCTTTCCATTATCCTTTATGGCAATCTTTATATGATTTTCTTCCTGATAGGCATTGATTTGAAGAACTCCCAAGTTATCCAGCGGGGCAATGCCATGCTGGAGTGCATTTTCAACAATGGGCTGCAGCATAAGCTTTGGAATCAGATATTCCTTCACCTGCTCATCCACTGAGAAACGATAGGTTATTTTACCGGCATATCGATATTCCTGAATTTGAAGATAATTCATCAGATAATCCATCTCTTCCGATAGACTAATAAACTTTCTCGTATCTAAGTTCAGATGTAGAATATTAGATAATGCATTGCAAACTGTTTGTATATTGGTAACCCCCTGCATGGAGGCCAGAATTTTAATTGTATTCAGGGTATTATAAAGAAAATGGGGGTTGATCTGTGTCTGCAGCATCTTTATTTCCGATTTGCGCTTTTCCTTTTCTGTTACTTTAATATTATGGATCAAACCTTTCATTCTCTTAAGCATCTCCTGTATTTGCTGATGCAGAATCCCTATCTCGTCCTTTGATCCAATCGCTACCCTTAGCTCCATATTTTCACTGTCTATTGAAGCGACGGCCATCGTCAGCCGTCTCAAATCCTTCGTGATCAGATTTGTAGTTATCAGAACCAGGACAATGAATATGGCAGCATAAACACCCACTAATCCCAGCATTTTATTTCTTACCAGTACAAAACCGGATATAATATCACTCTTTATAACCGTTCCGACAATGGTCCAGGGGGTATAATCAGAAGCCTTATAAACTGCCAGGTATTGCTGATGACCCTCTTTAAAAAACATATAGTCCTCCGTGTCTTTCCTTCCGCTAATTGCCTTACTAATTGGTGACGCCGCAGAATTATCAGGCTCATAGATCACCTCACCGGTTTCGGTATCTGCTACATAAATCGTATATCCGTTCATACGATTGATATTAAACATATTATCCAGCAGGGAACTCTTAATATCTGCTACTACCACTCCAATGGTCTCTCCATGATGCTGCACCGGCCTTATGATTGAAAATACCTGACTGCTTTTCGGTAGAGTTCTTTTATCGGTGCTATAATGAGGCGGCGAAAACATAATCTCAAATTCCTCGCTGCGCAAGATATCATACCAATCCTGCTCCATTACTTCTGAAGCAGTCATCGTTATTCCAAAGGATACACTCCTGCCATTAAAACCATAGATTGCCATGCCCTGAAGATATGATTTGTAGCTGCACATACTAATCATATAGTCCTGGACTTCCCTGCGGCATTGTACTAATTTTGCTGCATCCGTATCCTCCATGATTAAGTACTCGATGACGCTTCCATTCATATTCGTTGTTACTTTATTTGAAATAAGAGCTGTTACATAGTCAATATCTTTTATAGTCAGCTCAAAGTTATTATTCAAAACTTCCATCATGGAACTGATATTACTCACTGCCGTCTCGGTAGCTTCCTCTGTAAAATTCCTATAATAACTGTAGGTGCTGACAATACAAAACAAGAGAAATAAAACAAGTGTCACCAACAGCGTCTTTACAAGAAAATGTTTCGAAATCCATCTAATCATACAGGTTACCCCTCATTCCTATGTACTGAAAAATCCTTGGTAAGAATCCTCCCCTTCTATAATAACTACGATTTTTACCTTTGTATATGTAATCTTTTAAACAAAAAGTATAGATCATTCCATGACCGTCGTGGTTTTTATCCGTTAAAATAAAAGAAGCATAAAATTTAAGGAGGTTGTTTTATCATGACTCATTGGCTGGATAAATTATGGAGAAGCAATATCGTGTACGACGAACCCATCTGCTTCTCTGAATCAGATCATTCTGATTTCATAGGCGGCAGCTTATTATATACTCCGACGCAGATATTGAAGATATCCTCATCTGATGGTACACAGCAGTATGAGCTAAATAAAGATTTTCAATGGGACGGATATAAGATCACCCGGACAAAAAACAGTTCTATCCCGTTCTTACCCAGAAGCCTTTACTGCCTAGCTTATAGGGAAGAAGCTGACACTGCCTGGTTACGATTAGCGGATCAAAGAAGATATTGTAACGTCTTTCCTGAGATACCCGATTATCAAGCGCTGGTAACTTATCGGCATAATGATCAATGGAAGGGAAGTATACCCTGCAGTCAAATGTCTTTTCTTCCCCATACATTAAAAAAGTTAACTGCTGATGAGCCCTTCCGGTTGGTTTTTTATGGGGATAGTATCACTGCCGGCTGGGAAGCCAGCGGCTATGACGAAACTGTGATTGATATGGTTACTCTGAAGGAACTTCGGATAAAGAATCATAAACCACCTTTTATGCCTGCCTGGGCCGAATTAGTTACGGCAGCCTTAAAGGCTCATTACCGTCATAATAATATTATTAAAATCAACCGTGGAGCCGGTGGCTCCACCTCTTCCTGGGGAAGTAAACATGCTGCCGCTCTTGTTAATCCAGAACACCCGGATTTGGTGATATTAGCGTTCGGTATGAATAATATGCAAAAGGAACCGGATGCATTTAAAAAGGATATTTTAGATATCATAGCAACGATTTGCTGCACAAGTCCGAACTGCGAATTTTTACTTGTATCTCCGATGGTTCCCAACCCAGAAATCTATGGATTTATGAAGAACAAACTCTTAGAGCAGGAAAGAAGCCTTTTCCAGATACAGACGTCTCTTACGGGAATCGCTGTTGCTCCGATCCATACCATATTTCTTGATCTTCTAAATATGGATAAAAACTACTTGGAGTTAACCGGTAATTGCATTAACCACCCTAATGATTTTTCAATTCGTATTTACGCGCAAGCCATTTTAAGCTGCTTTGGAGTTTAAGTGCATCCCCCAGCTGTTAGAAAGAAACCTTATAGTTTAAAAATTAGGAAAAGCTCTGAAACAGAAGAAACTAATTTCAACTGTTCCAGAGCTTTTTATCGTCCTATTTATTTTTATATTGAAAGCTTATTCAGCATATTTCTCATAGGCAATACGCTCCCTTAGACCAACTATTTTAATAAAATCCCTGCTTTTCTCATCTCTATTAATAAGAAGTGGGATGTGGTCTTTGCATTTATTGTAAGCTCTTCCTCCAATATCTCGAGGGCATCTCTGGCTTCCAACTCCTGCTCATTGATAACGGAGCTTCCTTCGATCTGAACCAGATATGCCTGCCGGTTCTCCGAAACTGTAACATCAATTGTATTTCCTTCCACTAACTGAAGTACATGAATATTCGCATCCTGGTGAATCTTAACCGGAGCCTCGCCATTGGTGGGAGACACGATATGAAACCACCGATTGTGCCTAGACTCCCAATCAAATTTAAACTCCCCATATTGGGGTGTATGTCCCAATCGATCAGGATAAATCCATATCTGCAATATTCTCGTTACGGTCTTTCCCAGATTATGCTCACTATGAGATACTCCTGTTCCTGCACTCATATACTGAACATGTCCCCGGCTCAGAGTGCTTTCATTCTTCATACTGTCCGCATGGGTCAGCTCTCCCTCCACCACATAGGATACGATCTCCATATCTTCATGCGGATGAGTGTCAAAGCCGGTACCTGGTGCAATAAGATCATCATTAATGACCCGCAACGCACCAAAATTTATGTTTAAGGGATTAAAATATTCAGCAAAGGAAAAATGAAAGATGCTTTGCAGCCATCCCAAATCACTCTTTCCCATATTCTTATGATCACATATCTTAAAAGTACTTCACAAATTCATTCGTAGCTTTTCTAGAGCCTCTGAGCTTCACACTATCGGGATCACTCTTACCAATGGTAATCATGATGGCAGGAATCTCACGATCAGATATATTCAGTATTTCTTTTATCTTCTCCTGATCAAAATAAATCATCGGGCAGGTATCCCAGCCTCTCTCTTTCGCCAGAAGCATAAAGAGCATGGCTGACAGAGAAGCGTTCCGTATAGCCTCATCGTGCTGGAAGCTGTCTCCCCAGCCCTCGTATAGCTCATAGATGATATCCACCATGGAATGAAATTCTTTTTCATCTATAATCCCAAGCAGCTTACTGCCTTCATAAATGCTCTCGGCATTCTGATATGCTGATTTATCTCCAGCTACGATAATAACTGCAGAAGCCGATCTAACCTTATACTGCTTGAAAGCTGCCTCATATACTGCCTCCTTAACTTCCGGGTCTTTTACAACATAATAATTGGCATGCTGCAGATTAAAAGCGGAGGGAGCGGAGGTTAAATCCTCAAAAATACTATCCAGCTCTTTTTTAGGAACCTCAATTCCTTCCATAAATTTATTTGCAGATCTTCGTTCCCTTACAACCTTTAATAATTCACTCATTATTATCTCTCCTTATAAGCTTTCTATTTCTCTAAAGTATTTTTGACTTCATGATAGAAAAGTCCGAATCATTTGCTTTGTAATTACTTTAAATTTCTGAATTCTACTTTAATTAATTTTGTTACTTACTTTATGTAAGCATATTACTATATTTCTGTTGCTTTTGTCAAGTAAGTAGTATAGAATAAATTTAGAGGTGATTATATGCATGATTTGTCCCTATGTCCAAAATATGAAAAAGCTTTTGAAATCTTGGGAAAACGTTGGAACGGCTTAATTATTAAAGTTCTAATGGATGGTCCTAAGAGATTTTCAGATGTCGCATCCCAGATCCCTAACATGAGTGATCGTATGTTAGGAGAACGCTTTAAAGAATTAGAAGCACAGGGTATCATTAAGCGAATGGTGTACCCCGATATTCCGGTTCGAATTGAATATGAGCTTACACAAAAAGGGAGAGCTCTGGACTGTGCACTGAATGAAATTCAAAACTGGGCCTCAGAGTGGATGGCTGAATAAGGCTGAGCTGCCGTTGGGCAGTTCAGCCTTATTCATTTTTATAACTATTATTTTGTACAGTTTAAAAATGCCTTAACATTCTCTTTTTTTGCATTTAATGGTATCTCGCAGCCATTGCCGACAATAAAACCTCCACCCATGGCCAGACGTACTAACTTATCGCAATAATCTACAATCTCCCTTTCACTTCCAAAGGCAAATAATGCCGCCGGAACATCCCCACGAATACACTGATGTCCCTGTAAAATATCATATGCTTTTTCGATATCAGTATCCCCATCCAACTCTATGATGCAGGTTCCATCCGGGAGCTCCTTAAAATAGGGCAGCATCGGAAGCCAATTGCCATCTGCATGCAGAACTGGGGTTATATTTTTCTCAATCAGAGCCATCATGATCTTCTTTAAATGGGGCCAGGAGAATTCCTCGTACATATCCGGAGAAATGAAAGAGGCTGAAGATCTCATCGCAAAGATACCCACACGATCGCCCGGCTTTGCACTCCGAAAGATGGTTTTAATAATATCCGGAGTAGCCCGTTCACATGCTTTCTTTACCATATCAGGCTCATCATAGAGATCATAAAAGAACTGCTCCAAACCACGGGACATGGAAAAGGTATCAAAAGGTGTCCCACATCCGGTATGGAACATCATCGGTACTCCTCTTCCCTTTTCCCAATACTTACGATTCCTACCACAACCCATTCCCGCCTGAATAAACTTTAAGGTGACCATTAGACCTGTTAGTGCATTCTGCTTCATCGGAGGATTCTGAATGGAAGCCACAAAAGGTAACTGCCATGCGCCAAAGCCCTTTTCGATGATGGTCTTATAATCCTCCTGCTTCATGATCTCTTCTTCAACAAATTGAAATAATTCATTCTCCCCCAAGTCTTTTCCCGGAATTCTTACTTTCATCTGCTCAATAAAGGTAACATCCTTTGGGTTCATCGGAAATACGGAATCCGGCTCCACTCCAAGACTTTCATAGGTCTTAATCATGGCATCCAGCCATACATCATTCCCTCGAAATAAATCAGCCTGTGTTTTCCCCGATAACACCGCTGCATAGGCGCAGATATGTGCATATACCGGAATATCTTCCTTCGATTTAATTTTACCTAATTTTACAGCGTTTTCGAACTTCTCCATTTTCGTCATAACAAAAACACCTCTCCTTAATATTTAATAATAAATTAGTCAATTACGAAACCCAGATACTGCCGCTATTCTCACTGGCTATAAAGTTTCGCAACGAACAATTCTATTACCCATAAAATAATTATAAGAAGAGGCGTTGCCAAAGTAAACTTACTAAATATGCAGATATTAATAACCAAAAGTTATAGTTGATTATTTAGGAATATGTTATTAAACAGAGGTACTACCGGATTCATATTCTTCTTTTTCCATACCATAATGGTATCCGTATCTGTTAGCTTTATCTGATCTAGTATTATTATGGAAGGATTTAGGGTTAAATAATTCATGGTATTCACAATCCCAACTCCAAGCCCTGCCTCCACACACAGCATCACTGTTTCTAGAGAGGGAACATATCTGACATTTGGATAGAAGCCTCTCTTTTTGCAATCAGCTATGAGCATCCTGCTACCTGCATAGGAATCCCTTTCCTCGATTAAAATAAAATGTTCATCTTTTAGATCCTCCCAGTCTTTAGCCTCCTTTTTACTCAAGGGGTGCTTCCTGGATACAGCAAAAACACTGCTGCTGGTTGCTATCTTTTCTATATAGTACTTTTCCTTATCGTCAATATCAAACCCAAGAGTAATCCCGATATCCAAAGTCCCATCCCCTAGCCTGCTTCGAATTCCTGAGAATGTATCCCGGTACAAAAAGATAGAGATATTGGGGTGTTTTTCCGAGAATGCAGCATAGGCGTCAGAAAACTTTTCTCCTACCATCTGCCCCTGTAAAATACCAATATGCAGCTCACCGACATTACCTTCATTGGCTGACTTTGCCTTTTGGATAACCTTAAAATAATTGTCCTCAAATCCTTGCAGTTCCTTATATAATACAACTCCGGCCGGAGTCAGCGATACCTTCTTCCCATTTCGCAGGAAAAGAATCATATTTAATTCTTCTTCAATCGCATGCAATTGCTTACTTAAGGCCGGTTGAGATATGTACAGCTTTTGAGCTGCTTCCGTAAAGTTGAGACATTTTGCTGCTACTAAAAAGTAGCGAATCTGGGTTGTATTCATCCTGACTCCTATCCGTAAATAGTTTCTTTTGTAATATATCTTTATTCTTAAGGACAATTATATCTACTTTAGGAATGTATGTAAACAGAGTTATGTGCTGTTGGATAAGTTGCTCATTTATGAATAACAAATGCTGCACCAGATACACAATTTGCCATAATTGACAATCCCTATATTTCATAGTACAATTTTCATGTCCCTTAGGTAAAATAAATACTTGAATATAGATAAGTACCAGCAATTCGTAAGTAAAAGTCACTGATTGTTGGTTTTATTATTATCTAGCTTGGAGGTTTTCCAAAAAATGAAAATATTAGTAGTAGATGATTCCGTGTTTTCCCAGAAAATAACCTGTAATTTAATGAAGGGTTTACTTACGGATACAGAATTTATTGTAGCCGGTGACGGCGAAGAAGGCCTCGAAAAGTATAAGGCTATTCAGCCTGATTATTTATTTGTAGATTTACTAATGCCAAAGATTGATGGTAAGGAATTAATCCGGCTGGTCAAAGAAATTGACAGTACTGCCAAGATTATTGTAATTTCAGCAGACGTTCAGAAGAACGTTAGAGAAGAACTGGAGAAAGCTGATATCCTTGCCTTTATTAACAAACCTCTGAACGAAGACAAAGCAAAGCTGATAAGCGCTTTGATAAAGGGTGAATAATTATGAGTGAAGATTCATTACGTAATGACATATTAAAGGAAATATTTAATATAAGCGTAGGAAAAGCTGCCGGTCTATTATCTGAGATAATCAATCGCACGATAATATTAACGGTTCCGCAGGTTGATGTTCTTAACATTAATGAGGAGATACAGCTGGAAGATTATCTTCCAAAGGTGACCGATGGTGCGCTAATGGTTTCTTCCATTTCCTTCCACGATATCTTAAAAGGAAAGGCTAATCTTATCTTTCCTGCGCACAAAATGAGAACCTTTATTAATCTATGCATGAATGAGAATAATGAAAATGATGATACTACTTTTACCGATATCGATTATGATATTATCAAGGAAATTGGTAACATTATTTTGAACTCTATTGTTGGCGAAGTCGGTAATTTTCTGGATATCCGTTTGGATTACTCCTTGCCGGAAGTTAAAGTATTTACCCAGCTCAACTTAAAAAAGAATCTGGAAAACAAAGAATATCCCCACATACTAATCTTATATATCACCTTTATTATCGATGAAACCGAGATTGAAGGTGTCATCTTGGTAAACCTGACCTTGAATTCTTTGAATGAATTAATGAAAAATTTAGACAGGATCGAGAAGAAGCTTTATGAATAAAATTCCTTATAATCTATTAAATGAAATAAGCGAGGGTATTATTGTCCTGAACGAGAAACTGGAGATTTTCTTCTGGAACTATTACATGGGCATTCTGACAGGGGTTCAGGAGGAAGAGGTTCTAAACAAGGATGTCTTTCAGGTATTACCTAACTTAAATGTTCCTTATTTTCATAAAACAATTCACGATGTCGTTGATAAGGGTCATAAAATGTTCTTCTCTGCTGCTATGCATAAGGAACTGGTTAACATTAATAAAAATTATAACCTAAATTTAAAAGCCAGTGGTTTCATTAATGATGGTGAGCGATATTTGTTACTGGAATTTATTGATGTTACAAATCAGTTTATCCAAATAAACCGTTTAAAAGACTATGTGAACGAATTACGCCAAGTGAATAAAGAGCTCATTGAAAAGGAAAAGACCATACGTGATCTAGCCTATTATGACCAGCTTACCGGACTTGCAAATCGAACTCTGTTTTATGATTTGGCCGAAAAATGCTTGGAGATTGCTAACCGAAATCATATCGTTTTGTGCCTCATGTTTCTTGATATTGATAAATTCAAGAATATTAACGATAACTTTGGTCATAAGGTAGGTGACAAGGTGATTCAAAAGGTGGCAGATCTGTTGTCTGAGGTTACAAAGGAGGATGAAATAGTTGCACGCTATGGAGGCGATGAATTCCTAATTCTAATGCCAAATTTAACGAATTACGGACATGAGGAGCTTATTGCAAAAATATTCAATAATAAGAATAAGAGTATTTTTCACGAAGGTCAGGAAATTAAAATCTCCTTTAGTATCGGTGTCAGCTTTTACCCTGTTGACGGTACCTCTATTGATAAATTAATAACTGTAGCCGATCATGCCATGTATGTGGCAAAAGCAAAAGAGGGAGAGGATAATTGCTATTGCAATTCCTGTGAATTATGCACGATATGCCAGTAGGATAGCAAGTATTCGTACTTTATGTTTGTTATTTCTATTCAGCTTAACTTAATATCTTTAGTGAATGATAAGCCGAAGCTTCATTTTATTTTCCGTGAAAGCTGCCGGCTTTCTTTTTTATCTATACATATTCTTTCAAAGAGAATAATAAAATGTACTAACTATACATATCTTTGGAGGGGATTATGAAAAAGCTTCTTATAAAAACTATTCTTGTTAGCATTGTTGTTCTTCTGCTTCCTTTTTTACTCACACTGGTCTTTTCCAAGCAAGCTTCAACCACCACCGGTTCCTTTAAAGCAGAGGACTTCCATATATATTATGAATTGAATGGAACAAAGACCGATCTTTCCTTTGATGAATACCTGATCGGTGTTATAGCCGCAAACATGCCTGCCAGTTATCAGATGGAGGCTTTAAAAGCACAGGCTGTTATTGCACGAACCTACGCTCTGTACAATATTTCTGTACTATCAGAAGATAATTCAGGTCAATCCAGTTTTTCCACGTCAGAGCTTGGCCTTTCCTATATCGGTTTGGATTCCCTCAAAGATCTTTGGGATGCTGAGAATTATACCTTTTATTTTTCTAAATTAGAGAATGCTGTTTATGCCACGGATAATGAAGTGATTGTCTATGATAATGATCTGATACTTCCAGTATTTTTTGATACCGGCTCCGGATTTACAAGAAATGCTTCTGAAGCCTGGGGTGTGGAGATACCCTATTTAACAAGCGTAGCAAGTAAGCAGGATGTTACCTCTACAAATTATCTGTCCATTGAGGAATATGCAACAAATGATCTTATTGATCTTTTAGGGAAATACTATGCTGACTTAGATTTAAGTGTGGATAATTTCTTTGATGAGGTGAGTATAACCTCACGGGACAGTGCCGGGTATGTTTTAAAAATAAACCTTGGCAGCCTCACCCTATCCGGTGAAGAATTTGCCAAGGTTCTTGGGTTGTCATCCAATCATTTTTATATTGAAGAATACGGAGATCATGTTCGTATTGTATGCAACGGTGACGGCCATGGAGTAGGCTTAAGTCAGTACGGTGCAAATGCCATGGCGGAGTCCGGCTCCTCCTTTCAGGATATCCTGAAATATTATTATTCCGGAATTACCTTTGCCCGGTTATCGTAATAAATATCTGCATTTATCAATCATAATTTTTATAGCTTTGCTAATAATCCATTAATTAACTTTACGGTGTTTTTAATTGCGATGTGTTCAAATTCAGAATAAGTCATCTCTGCACTATGGTCTGCTTTATCAGAAATTGCGCGTACGATCAGGAAGGGGATTCGGTTTAAATATGCTGCCTGGGCAATTGCCGCTCCTTCCATTTCTGTACAGTAACCATTAAAGTTTTCTACCAACCATGCCTTCTTACCGCTATCTGAGATAAACTGATCTCCGCTTACAATTCTTCCTGTATGAACTCCCACCTCAGGAATAGCCTCTTCACATACCGTCTTTGCAAGCTCAAGCAGCCTCTGGTCTGCCTGAAAGATAGAGTGATCCATTCTGGGAATAACACCTATTTCATAGCCAAAGCCAGTTGCATCCATGTCATGCTGCTGAGTATCTGTAGATAAAACAATGTCTGCTATATCAATTTCATTTCGCAAGGAACCTGCTACACCGGTATTAATTACCGCATCCACATGATATAAATCCGCTAATATCTGAGTGCAGATGGCCGCATTTACTTTGCCGATACCGCTGCGGACAATAACCACTTCTTTTCCCTGCAATTTACCCTCATAAAAATCCATAGCCGCAACAGTGCAGATTTTCACGTCCTGCATCTGTTCCTTTATGATATGAACCTCTTCGTCCATAGCTCCGATGATTCCGACTTTATTCATTTAAACACCTATGCCTTTCCATTTTTTATTTGATTCAGGTGCCAAAAGTCTTATCTAAACTGCAGCAATGAATATGTGAGTGTATCTATTCAGATGGTGCAGACCGGCATCTTGAACCTAATCCTACTAAACTCGTTGTATAATGCTTTTATTTTACCGTACCTTCATGGAAAATACAAACACATTGTGCCAGTTCTTAGGATTCTGTCACGTATTTTTCACCTTTTTCTGAAATTATTTATTTGCAAAAGTAAGTTAGGTGAGATACAATGAACTCGGTTATACCACCCATATTTGTTATCTAACTACAGTCGTTGATGATCGCTTATTAATGTTTTTTCTCGCATTTACGATAAGCATAATCGCTATTTTATTATTGATACATACAGAAAGAAAGGGATTTATTATGACATATAAAACTAAGGGAGTTTGCAGCCGCTCATTGGACTTTGAAATTGATGAAAATACACAGACAGTAACCGCATTACATTTTACCGGTGGCTGCGATGGTAATGCAGGCGGAATCTCCCGGCTGGTGGTCGGCATGAAGGTTGAGGAAGTGATTCAGAAGCTGGAGGGTGTGACCTGTGGCTTTAAGTCAACCTCTTGTCCGGATCAATTAGCAAAGGCATTAAAGGACTGGAGGAATAATGCATGAAACGTATTGTTTTAACCGGAGGCGGAACTGCTGGGCATGTAACTCCCTGCATTGCTTTGCTTCCAGAATTACAAAAGCAAGGCTTTGATGTACAATATATTGGTTCCTATGATGGAATCGAACGTAAATTAATCGAAGCTTACAATATACCCTACCATGGAATATCCTCAGGAAAATTAAGAAGATACTTTGACCCAAAGAACTTTTCAGATCCTTTTAAAGTAATCAAGGGTTATTTTGAGGCAAGTAAGCAAATAAAAAACCTGAAGCCGGATATCGTATTTTCTAAGGGTGGCTTTGTAACGGTTCCAGTGGTATATGCAGCCAAAAAACATAAAGTTCCTGTAATTATTCATGAATCCGATATGACCCCCGGGCTTGCTAATAAATTAGCACTCCCCCATGCAACTAAGGTCTGTGCTAACTTCCCGGAGACGGTAAAATATCTGCCGGAAAATAAAGCTGTCCTAACCGGAACACCGATTCGTAAGGAACTATTCTCCGGCAATCGAATCAAAGGCCTTAATTTTTGTAAATTTACTGCCAACAAGCCTGTTATTTTAATTATTGGCGGAAGTACCGGTTCCAAAGTTATTAATGATGTTGTTCGCAGCCTGCTGCCAACCTTACTCCGAGATTATCAGGTAATTCATCTGTGTGGAAAAGGGAATTTAGATGAAAAATTTCAGCACAGTGAGGGTTACGTTCAATATGAGTACATTAATGATGAGTTAAGTGATTTATTTGCTGCGGCAGATATAGTTATTTCCAGAGCAGGAGCCAATGCTATCTGTGAGATACTGGCACTTCGTAAGCCAAATATCTTAATACCTCTATCCGCAGCTGCCAGCCGTGGTGACCAGATTCTAAATGCTGAGTCCTTTGAACGTCAGGGTTATTCTTATGTATTAAAAGAAGAAAATATGAGTGTATCTACTCTTATGGATGCGATTAGGGCTGTTTTGGAGAATAAACAGACTTACGTGAATGCTATGGGTCAGAGTGAATTGAATCATTCAATTGCTACGATTGTTAATTTGATAAAAGAACATATGAAATAATTATTCACGTTCAATACATCGGACAGTATATCTATTTAGTTTTATCTCTTTTGCTTTAACAGCTTTATACCATATAAAAAAGAACTATGGATTGATCTCATACACCGTTTTGGTAATTTTCAAACAGTGCGTGTGATACTTCATAGTTCTTATTGTTTTATCGTCATGGTTCTTATTGTTTTATTTTCAAGTTCTTTATTTACTAACATAGTTCTTAATTGTTTTATTTCATAGCTCCAAATTGTTTATCTTTATAGTTCCTCTTTGATTATTTATTTTTATAATCTCGCTGCCAGAGCTGCTGCAAAGGTTGCCGCTTCTCCATCCTCATATTTGCCGGGAGTCCAGCCCAAGCTCATTTGATCGTTATCGTATCTTGGAATTAAGTGTATATGGAAGTGGAATACCGTCTGTCCTGATGCCTCACCGTTATTTTGTACCAGATTAATTCCATCGCAGTTTAATTCTTCCTTTAAAGCCCTAGCCAGCTTACGTGCAATTATTAAGGCGCTTGCCGCGCTCTCATCATCCAGCTCCAGGAGATTTGCGCAGTGTCTTTTTGATAGCATAATCATATGTCCCTTTGCTGCCGGGGATATGTCCATAATTACCTTAAAATTCTCATCCTCATATACTGTTGCTGAAGGAATCTCCCCAGCATTAATCTTGCAGAAAATACAATTACCCTGCATAATACACCTCCGTTATTATATTTATTTAGCGAAATTCTTTCTAATTATAACAATTTCATTTATTTCATTATTCCTATTGTATAAATTCCCAAATTTTGATAAAATATGTTTGTTTCCAAATATTGAGACTTAAAGTAATAAGCTCTCTTTTCATACTGGCCCATTTTATAACAATATCCTACTCACATCGCTACAAGCAACTTAGCAAAATGTCAAGGCCAACCTTGCTAATTTTTCAAAGGGGGTAATTAATGTATTCAACAATAAATAATGACACACTGGCCTGTATGCTTAAGTCAAATCCAGAGATGGAATCCGTAATCAACTCCATGATCGCTGACAATAAGAAAGCCACCTCCATGTTAGTTCATGAGCTGCGTAATCCATTAACCTTAATGAACAGTACGCTACAATATATGGAACTCAAGCATCCGGAAGCCAAGGAATTTAAATATTGGGATCAACTGCAGGATTTAATTCATGACATGGAGCGAATCATGGCAGATGCTTCTCTCTTAAATACTTATAATATAATCAACAAAGAAGATACCAATCTAGTTACTCTGATTGAAAGCTTGATGAATAGCTTTATGCCTCAAGCTCTCACGAAAGGATTGGAGCTTACCTTTGATTTTGACCCGATGGAAGAAGATTACTTTACTTCTTATTCCTGCGATAGTGTAAAGCTTAAGCAAGTTCTCACCAATCTCGTTAAGAATGCTTACGAGGCTGTCCCGGAAAATGGCTTTATAAATATCTCACTAGCCTATCTTCCCGGGGATGCACTGTCACCGGATAAAATATCGATTGAAGTTAGTAATAGCGGCCAGCCCATTCCTGATGAATTATTAGATACCATTTTTGTTCCATTTATTACATACAAAAAGGGCGGTACCGGTATCGGATTAGCTCTTGCAAAAAAAGTAATTGATATGCATTACGGAAGTATCCATGTTGAGTCAGATCAACAGAAAACCTCCTTCATTATTCATCTCCCACTATAATTACATTATCAGAGGTAATTAACTTCTGATAATCGGCGCGGAGTTTGCGCCATCCACTTTAGTGATTGGAATAGAATCTTGTTCCTATCAAACGCGTCAACAGAAGATCATCTTCTGTAAACGCTATAAGTGCACCATTTTTTAATCAGAACCTAGTTCTGTTCTTATAGAATGTTAAATTGGAATACCTGATCAAAAGTACGTAGAGTTTTAAAATTACCCTTTGCCGTTAATTCACCGGACATAAATGCACCTTGGAAGGTAATACGTCCCTGGACCAGCTTATTCATTATTGCATTTGTCGTCTTTGCAATGACATCAGCCTCTGGCTTCTCACCGTAATAGCATTTCAGGCGCTTGCCATGAATTTCAACTATTAGCGTCTTCTTTGAATCTGTTAACTGTATTGAATAGGAGGCTTCAAAATCATCGAGGGGGTGGAAATTATCCTTTAGGTTCTTTAGAAATTCCTGACTGCCCTCTCCTTCGTTATTATTCTCCAGCATATCCTTGAATAACTGAGTTAGCTCTTCAATATCTTCCTTCTGCTTTTTCACATAGGTATCATCAGAAACATAAACGGACAGCTGCTCACTCTCTTGAGGTGTCAGTACAATGGAACTGCTGCTTAACACGCTATGCTTAATGGCTGCATTGCTGGTGGGAAGCATTTTCTTCTTTTGATACACCATACGGTAGAATTCTTCTGCCTTCTTTTCAATTAATGCTGTGTAATCCGTATTTGTTTCAAATTCCACATGGTCTTCCACATAGGCACTTAAACCACTGATCGGAATACCTCCAAGCAATTCCCAGGCTTTTATTAACGTAAGCTCTGCGTCTCGTTCTCCATAGGTACTTGCCATAACAATCGGGAGCATATACAACTTACTTAGCTTGTCCTTATCTGCATAAAGCCAACAGGCATCTAAAAACTGCTGCATCAGACCACCGATACCCATCCACTCCACAGTAGATGCCAGGATGATACCATCTGCATCCTTAAGGGTTTTTGGGAGCATTGATATTGCATTCTTTTCCTCATAGAGATTATATCTGGTCACCTGAACTCGAAGCTCTTCCAATACAGTAGTCAGCCTACTCATTACATAAAGTGTAGGATCCTCAATTAATCCTCTGCCTCCATAATAGATATTAATATATTTTTATATACTTATATTTTTATATACTTATATTCTTACATTATTATGTTAATTAATTTTATACTTACCATAAATATTCATATATGCTCTATATGCCTTTTTCACTCGAAATTCTTCCCTGCTTACGATATAGAAGGATGGACAATATCACTCCAGCAAGGAAACCTCCGACATGTGCTGCTTGATCAATCTGTGAATTTACAACTCCACCATAAAGGCTTAGTATCACAAAAAGAAGCATTTGGGTAGAACTAATCTCTTTTAATCTTCCTTTATTAATAACGACGATCCATAGAACTGCGCCCACAACGCCGAAGATTGCGCCTGAGGCTCCGATGGAATAAGTAGTGTTACCTGATAATGCCAGTGCATATTCTTTCCACATATTATAACTGATGGAGGCAATGCCTGCAAGAATTCCTGTTCCAAAATAAAGGAAAAGATATTTTATCCTTCCAACCGCTCTCTCCAGATTGCCACCCACGAAAAGCAGCACCAGCATATTATTAAAAAGATGGCTCCAATCTGCATGCAAAAACATGGAAGTGAGAATTCTGTAGTACTCCTGATTTTCTTTAATCAAATACCAGGACAATGCCCCTTTTTCCACCACTGTCTCCGGTCCGGAAAGAAAGATAGTAAAATGAGTAAGCAGATATACCAGGACATTGATCGCTATGAGCACCATAGTCGCCGGCATACTCTTAAAACGATTCATCTGCGATGTATAGGTAGGAGTTTGATTATAGTTTCCGTTGCGCCCCTGGTATGTTTCTTCTGTTAATATCTGTTCGATCGACCTTTGAATGGATGTGAATGTACTGGACTGGGTCTCATAAATAATCAGCCGATTATTTCGCATATCTACAATCCAATGACTATCCTCCGCAGAATTCGTAGCCCAGGGTTTAACCTCCCCGGCGTTTGCCGTTAGAATCAGACTTAGAAGCCTAAGTCTACCGGGATAGCTCTGGCGAAAATTAGTTTTAATCTGACTCAATACATGCTGATACTGTTCCAGTGTCAGTTCCTTTCCACTCGTGGCTGTGATGACAGATATAAGCATAATATCCATTTCCTCTATACGATAGAACAAATAGATTCCCTGCGCATTTGAATCCATTCGCTGATATCCGCTATTTATTAAACTGTTACTTAATCTGTCTTCTATCATGTTATATCATCCTCTATTTAATCTTCCCATTCAAAGGAGCGGGTAACAGCCTTCTTCCAGCCTGCTATTAATTTTTCCCTATGTTCCTCTGACATATTCGGTTCAAACGTCTCTGCCAATGCCCAATTTTTACATATCTCTTCTTTACTATTCCAGAAGCCAACCGCAAGTCCTGCAAGATATGCTGCTCCAAGGGCTGTTGTTTCAATACAATCCGGTTTCTGAACAGGAGTATTCACTATATCTGACTGAAACTGCATCAGGAAACGATTCGCACTTGCCCCTCCATCCACCTTCAGGGATTTTAACATAACGCCGGAATCTCCTTCCATTGCCTTAAGTACGTCATACGTCTGATAAGCAATTGCTTCCAAGGTAGCACGGATGATGTGATCACGATTGCCTCCTCTCGTAATTCCCACAATGGCACCTCTTGCATACTGATCCCAATGGGGAGCACCAAGACCGGTAAAGGCAGGTACTACATAGATCCCATTGGTATCCGGAACCTGCAATGCATATTTCTCACTTTCCGCCGAGGTACGAATTAGCTGCAGTTCATCCCGAAGCCATTGGATTGCTGCACCGGCAACAAATACACTGCCTTCCAATGCATATTGTACTTCGTTACTCGTGCTTGCCGCAATTGTTGTTATTAAGCCGTGTTCGGAAACAATAGCCTCTGATCCTGTATTCATAAGTAAGAAGCAGCCTGTTCCGTAAGTGTTCTTCGCTTCGCCTTTACTAAAGCAGCATTGCCCGAATAATGCAGCCTGCTGATCTCCGGCAGCACCAGAGATAGGAATTTCACTTCCAAACAGATGTCTGTCCGTATAACCATAGATACAACTGGAGGGCTTAACTTGCGGCAGCATCTCTTTTGGAATATCAAGCACCTGCAAAAGCTTCTCATCCCAGGTAAGCTCCTTAATGTCAAACAACATGGTCCTAGATGCATTGGAATAATCCGTTACAAAGGCTTTTCCTTTTGTCAAATTCCAGATCAGCCAGGTATCTACTGTACCAAATAATAAATCACCTTCTCGGGCCGCTTTTCTTGCGCCTTCAACATGATTTAAAATCCATGCTATCTTCGTACCGGAAAAATACGCGTCGGGTATTAAACCGGTTTTATCTTTTATATATGCTTCGAATCCCTTCGCTTTTAAGTCATCAATCATCTCTGAGGTTCTGCGGCACTGCCAAACAATTGCATTATATACTGGCTGCCCAGTCTTTTTATTCCACACAATTGTAGTCTCTCGTTGATTCGTAATACCGATAGAAGCAATCTCATCAGCTATAATTCCAAGCTTTGCCATAGCTTCCGTTGCTACTGATATCTGTGTCGACCAAATTTCCATCGGATCATGTTCTACCCAACCGGGCTTAGGATAAACTTGTGTAAACTCCTTTTGTGCAATGCTCTTTATTCTTCCATTTTTATCAAAGATAATACATCTGGAGCTGGTGGTTCCCTGGTCAAGAGCCATAATATACTGTTTCATTCAGTCTTCCTCATTTCATCACGAGATAATTGATTATTATATATGTTATTACATTGTTATGATTCCATTAATGACAACTATAATTGCACCAAGTGCAAGTATAGTATCTAGTAACAGTAGTATCATTAAAAAGACTTTATACTTAAATTTATCTCCCTTTTTCCTACTAAGTTTATATGACGTATTAATAATTAATATTGCGGAAAATAACAGTAGTAGAATACCACTAATAATAGCATTGCCAATAAGAAAAGCAATGATTAATATCATGATTAAAATAACCGCATATGCAACATCATACCATCTTTTCAAGCCTACACCTCCTCTTTGGTAGGATCAAATCCATTTCCTCACTATTGTACCACTTTCATTCCATTATTTACAAGATTTTTATAGAAATGGCATTTATAAGGCTTTATGCTCAATATCGCTACCTCCGTAAAGTAATATCTGGTTTTCTCCAAATAATAAAGCATTGAAATAGGCAAATTAATTTACTCACAATGATAAAGGGTTAAAATCACTATTCACAGGGTTTAGAAATACTGATATATGTCAACCTGTGAATTCTAAGAGATTTAAACCCCATTGTTTTACAACAAACATTTCTCAAATAAATGTTAAGCTTTCAAAAATTGATATCTTAAATCCGCAAAAATTATCTCATCTCCGATTTTGACTTCTTTTTTCTGATAGGTTAGCAACATCTCCCCATTAAGGTAAGTGCCATTAGTTGAATTAAGATCCGTAAGGAAATATTCTTCTCCTTCCCTAGTTACCTTAGCGTGATACCTGCTAATTACATCCTTTTCGATACAATAATCTACATTATTACGGAACTTACCGATAAAAAAAGGATAGTGCTCAATTGTTATATCCGGATACGCTCCACTGCATGATTTCAGGATACAGGCTTCTGGTTTAGAAAGGTCTGCATTTAATAAACATGTCGGATTATAGCTGTGATCCTCATTAGCTTCCTCTTCCTTGTCTGTCTCCTGTGCATTCCCCCTATCATGTGCCAGCTCTTTCTTATACATTTTTGTTTTATTTCTATCTATGTTATCGTTTTTATACGTCGCTTCATTTATATTCATTACTTCCCTTATATTCATTACTTCCCTTATATTCATTACTTCCCTTATATTCGTTGCTTCACTTATATTTGTTGCTTCACTTATATTCATGGCATTACTTATACTCATTGCATCATTTTTAATTTTCCGTTTTCCGT
>JAQZBD010000108.1 GCA_029239235.1 Herbinix sp. | reverse complement strand
CCGGTATCAATGGCACCCATGAAGATACCTAAGAGATAAACTATTACGATTAATACAAAACCCGCTTTACGATTCTTTGTTTTCATTGTCAGTCATCCTTTCATTAATGATTTTTGCGGCATTATCGGAAATCTTTTGTATTGCCAGAATAAAAGCTTGAATCTCATCCTCGCTTAGGCCTTCAAATAAATGACTGTGTAGTTGTTGAAACTCGGCGTTTAGCATGCTTACCATGTTAAAGCCTGATTCTGTGATGTTGATTAGCTTTTCACGCCTGTTCTGAGGATTATCTTTTCTTATAATGAGCTGCTTCTTCTCCAGCTTGTGAAGAGTTTTTGCCACAGAGCCCTTATCAAGCATAAAGTGCTTTGCAATCTGTTCCTGATTTACGGTGTCACATTTACTTAAGTACATTAGAAGGGAATGCTCCGTAAAGCCAATGTTTGAATCGTTCAGCCTCCGTTCAAAGAAAGTGCGGCTAAATCGGGATATAATAGATAAGTGTGTGAGAATCATTTTTAATCCGAACCTTTCAATTTTATAATGAAAAACAGCTGCTGTAGGACTCAATAATATAATATATTCATAATAGTTGTAAATGCAACTGTTGTAATGACAACAATATAACAATAGGATAGTTTTATGTCAAGTTAATTATTTATCATTTTCAAATTGAAATGCATACAATCGTGTGGTAATATGGTAAAGTGTTAATAGACAAAAATACATTTTACAAATCATGGTTATCGGAGGCTTTTATGAAAATAGATAATGTACCCTTGGACTTACTAATCCCGAATCTGTTGGCTGCAACAGGAACAGCTCTTGAGATTTTCTTTCTTACTATCATTTTCTCAATCCCATTAGGATTTCTGGTTGCACTGGGAAGAAGAAGCAAGCATGCCGTTTTAAGCTTTCCCATTAGAATTTATCAGCTGATCTTTCGCGGAACACCTTTGATGCTCCAGTTAATCTTCTTTATGTATGGACCTTATTACATATTTGGTTTTACCTTAGATCGTTTTGTTGCCTGTATCGCAGCCTTTACCATTAATTATGCAGCATATTTCGGCGAGATTTTCCGTGGTGGAATTGCTGCCATTCCTAAAGGGCAATATGAAGCGGCTAAGGTTCTGGGCTACAATAAAATTCAGACCTTTATAAGAATTGTACTTCCGCAGGTAGTGAAGTCGGTGATACCGGCAGTGGGCAATGAATTAATGACTCTGGTAAAGGATACCTCTTTAGCACAGGTTATCTCTGTGGTTGAGTTATTCCGTGTTGCTTCTGCGGCAGGATCAAAATATTTCTCGACTGTACCGATTATTGTTGCAGCGGTCTTTTATTTGATTATGAATACAGTAGTGGAAGTGTCCTTTAAGCAGATTGAAAAGAAGTTTGAGTATTATAAGAATTAATTTTAATTTGAAACTTTTATGGCAGATTTTTAATAGGAGATGAATAACAGGAATGCTCATCTCTAAAGTCCATGGAGTACTTAAGAAATTTTTAAATGGAAGTTATTATATTAATAATAGTTAAGTTATTTAATGGAGGATATTATGTTACTGAAGGCTGAGAACTTACAGAAACGTTTTTATAATACAGAGGTATTAAAAAGTATTTCAATGGAAGTAAATGAGGGTGAAGTGGTTGCGATTATCGGGCCTTCCGGCTCCGGAAAGTCAACCTTACTTCGATGCTTAACCCAGCTTGAGAAGATAGATCAGGGTAGAATTGAAGTATGCGGTAAATTAATGGTGGATACCGATCAAGGTACAGGCTATGCAGATAGTAAGGTGCTCCATGAGATCATTATGGAGGTTGGGTTGGTGTTTCAGAACTTCAATCTCTTTCCTCACTACTGTGTACTGCGCAATATCGTCGACGCACAGGTTAAGGTACTAGGAATTGATAAGGCAACTGCTGAGAACAAAGCCATGTCCCTTCTTGAGAAAATGAACCTGCAGGATCGTGCAAAGGCCTATCCCTGTGAGCTATCCGGTGGTCAGCAGCAACGAGTTGCCATTGCCAGGGCACTGGCTTTAAATCCGCGCATTTTATTCTTTGATGAACCAACCTCAGCTCTGGATCCTGAGCTGACAGGTGAGATTTTAAAGGTAATCAAATCTCTGGCCGAGGAGAAAATGACCATGGTCATCGTTACCCATGAAATGTCCTTTGCAAGGGATGTAGCAGATCGGGTTATCTTTATGGATGGTGGTGTGATTGTGGAGCAGGGTACCCCTGAGGAGGTATTTGGCAATACGGTTAATCAGAGAACAAAGGATTTCTTGCAGAGGTTTAATCAGAGTTAGAATAATGTGTTGAGCATCCTTGAAAATTCCGATGAATGTCCTATATGTGGGGCTGAGTTGTTGCCAAAAGGAGGATGTTGTAATTTTAATTGTATTAATAGCAATAATTAAAATTACCGCTTGCAATTATTGGATACATTTGTTATAATGATTTCGATGCTAAATGATAAGACTATTTAAGAGTGGACGAAAGTCCACTCTTATTCTTTGCTGTGAGCAGGTAACGACTAAATGAGTTTTGAGAAAGTAGGGATTTGGATGACAAAGCATGAAGAATATGAGCACAAGACGGAAACACTATTGGAACCGATAATAAAAGCTAATAATTTTGAGCTTTATGATATCGAGTACGTGAAGGAAGGCGGCAACTGGTTTCTTCGGGTATTCATCGATAAGGATAACGGTATCTCAGTAGATGATTGCGAATTGGTGAGCAGGGCATTAAGTGATTTGCTGGATAAACATGATTTTATCCCGGATTCCTATATTCTGGAGGTTAGTTCACCGGGACTTGGCAGGCAGTTAAAGAGAGATAAGCATTTTGAAAAAAGCATTGGCGAAGAAGTAGAAGTTAAGCTATATAAAGCATTAAATAAGAAAAAGGAATTCGTCGGCTTGTTGATTGCATTTGATCAGGAGAATATTACGATTGAGCTGGAAGGCGGATCAACTATGGTTATCGCCAGATCAGATATCGCAACAGTTCGATTAACCTTTGATTTTTAGGATATAAAGGTTTATTTAAAATAAATTTAATGTTGCAACATTGGGAAATGATTATTAAGAGGGAGGATAAATCCTCCTTACCTATTTAATAAAATTTATAAATAACTAAAGGAGGAAAATCCTCCTAGCCTAGTTGTACAAAATTTATGATTAACTAAAGGAGGATTTGACAAAGAAAATGGATGCGAACAGAGAATTAATTGAGGCTTTAAACCAAATAGAAAAGGAGAAGGATATCAGTAAGGATATATTATTGGAGGCATTGGAAAATTCCTTGGTTGCGGCCTGCAAGAATAATTTTGGTAGAGCGGATAATATTAAGGTTAGTATCGATAGAGTGACTGGAGAAGTTAATGTATTTGCAATGAAAGAGGTTGTTGAAGAAGTAACAGATCCTGTTATTCAGATCAGCCTTGTTCAGGCAAAGATGAAGGATGCAAGGAAGGACGTTGGAGATATCGTTGCAATCGAGGTTACTCCTAAGAATTTCGGACGTATCGCAGCTCAGAAAGCAAAACAGGTAGTAGTACAAAAGATTCGTGAGGAAGAAAGAAAAGTTCTTTTTACTCAGTATAGCGCAAAGGAAAAGGATATCGTAACAGGTATTGTACAACGCTATGTAGGAAATAATGTAAGTATCAACCTTGGTAAGGTAGATGCGGTTCTTACAGAAAATGAACAGGTTAGAGGTGAAGTATTCCGTCCTACTGACCGTATCAAATTATATGTACTTGAAGTTAAGGATACCACCAAGGGACCAAGAATTACAGTATCCAGAACCCATCCCGAGCTTGTAAAGCGTTTGTTTGAAGCGGAGGTTACCGAGATTCAGGACGGCACGGTGGAGATTAAGAGTATTTCCAGAGAAGCCGGTTCCAGAACAAAGATGGCGGTTTGGAGCAATAACCCGGATGTTGATGCTGTCGGTGCATGCGTTGGCTTAAATGGATCAAGGGTTAATACCATTGTTCATGAGCTTCGCAATGAAAAAATCGATATCATCAATTGGAGCAATGATCCGGAAAAATTGATTGAAAATTCTCTCAGCCCTGCAAAGGTTGTATCAGTGACCGTTGATGAGGGTGAAAAGAGTGCCAGAGTAATCGTACCTGATTATCAGCTGTCACTCGCCATCGGTAAGGAAGGCCAGAATGCAAGATTGGCAGCAAAGCTTACCGGCTTTAAGATTGATATTAAGAGTGAATCCCAGACCATGGGTTACTAATCTAGGTTAAAAATGAACCGGGGATTGTGATCAAATATGATTCAAATCTCAGGGACATGGATAGCTTGGGATATTAAGGATGTGAAATAAATGGCTAAAAAATTACCATTAAGAATGTGTACCGGCTGCGGTGAAATGAAAGCGAAAAAAGAAATGATCCGCGTTTTAAAGACTCCGGAGGACGAAATTGTCATCGATTCTACAGGTAAGAAAAATGGCAGAGGTGCCTATCTCTGCTGCAGTAATGAATGCTTGCAAAAGGCCATTAAAACCAAGGGGTTGGAACGGTCTCTAAAGGTAAGCATTCCAAAGGATTTGGTAGAAACACTGGAGAAGGAGATGATGGTGCTTGAGTCTGGTAGAAAAGAAGGTATATAATCTGATAGGATTAGCAACAAAGTCTCGCAATTTGGTAAGCGGTGAGTTTATGACTGAAAAGGCCGTGAAAGAACATAAAGCCGCTTTGGTTGTTGTAGCAGGGGATGCATCGGACAATACAAAGAAAATGTTTACCAACATGTGTACTTACTATAATGTGCCAATTTACTTTTTTGGTGTGAAGGACGACTTAGGTCATGCAATGGGTAAAGAGTTTCGTGCTTCTTTGGCAGTGTTTGACAAGGGCTTAGCGGATGCAATTGAAAAGCAACTGAACTTGATGCAAGATAATAACGGAGGTAGTAAGTAGATGGCTAAAATGAAGGTATTTGAACTAAAGAATCAAATAAATGATCTTGGCAAAACAATTGAAAGTAAGGACATACTGGATTTTATTGATCATAATTTCGGTGTCAAGAAATCACATAATAGCAACTTGGAGGATAATGAGGTTCAATATGTGAAAAATCATTTTCTTCAGGGTGGGAAATCAGCGCCGGCTGTAAAGCACAAAAGTGCGGCAGAGCATAAGCCGGTGGCACCTGTGACAGAGCAGGGTGCTACCGTGCATGCTGCATCGCATACAGTTGCTGAATCGGCACAGAGACCAGCTGCTGCAGCAAATATTCATGCAGGAGCCAAACCGGCTGTGGCTACAAATCAGGCGAAACCAGCACAGGTAAGCACACCACAGACTGGTGCCGGAGTTACCAGACCAACCACGACTACACAACAAGAAGGAAACAGACAAGGTCAAACAGGTCAGCAAAGCGGCCAAAGGCCGACAGGAGAAACAGGTCATAATGGAAGCAATGCACAATCAGCAATTGCACAAGGACAAAGACCTGCAGGAGGACAGAGCGTAATGAGACAAGGCCAAGCAGGCCAGCAAGGGCAAGGGAATCAAGAATTACACAGTACACAAAGACCAGATGGTGAACAAAATACGGCAGGACAAAGATCTTCACAAGGAGATCAGACACAAAGACCCCAGGGACAGGGCGGCTATCAGGGTAATCGACCCCAGGGAGAAGGCTACCAGGGTAACAGAGGTCAGGGCTATCAGGGCAACAGACCGCAGGGAGAAGGCTATCAAGGTAACAGAGGTCAGGGCTATCAGGGTAACAGGCCGCAAGGAGAGGGCTATCAAGGAAATAGAGGTCAGGGCTATCAAGGTAACAGACCGCAGGGAGAAGGCTATCAGGGTAACAGACCGCAGGGAGAAGGCTATCAGGGTAACAGACCGCAGGGACAGGGTTATCAGGGTAACAGACCGCAGGGACAGGGCTATCAGGGTAACAGACCGCAGGGAGAAGGCTATCAGGGTAACAGACCCCAGGGTCAAGGCTATCAGGGTAACAGACCGCAGGGTCAAGGCTATCAGGGTAACAGATCGCAAGGAGAAGGCTATCAAGGAAACCGACCACAAGGTCAGGGCTACCAGGGTAATAGACCCCAGGGAGAAGGCTATCAAGGAAACCGACCACAAGGTCAGGGCTACCAGGGTAATAGACCACAGGGAGAAGGCTACCAAGGAAACCGACCACAAGGTCAGGGCTACCAGGGTAATAGACCACAGGGAGAAGGCTATCAAGGCAACCGACCACAAGGTCAAGGCTATCAGGGTAACAGACCGCAGGGTCAGGGCTATCAGGGTAACAGACCGCAGGGTCAAGGCTATCAAGGTAACAGACCGCAGGGAGAAGGCTACCAGGGTAACAGACCACAAGGTCAGGGTTATCAGGGTAATAGACCCCAGGGAGAAGGCTATCAGGGTAATAGACCACAAGGTCAGGGCTACCAAGGCAACAGACCACAGGGTCAAGGCGGTTATGGCCAGCAGGGAAATAGAGGCGGCTATGGCGGAAATGGTTATTCAAGACCAAACACAGGTTCAAGACCGGGCGGATATAATCGTGGTTTTGAAGATATGGGTAAGGACGATGATGATAATAAGCCAAACTACTCTCAAGGCAAGAAAGGCGCTGGAGTTAGAGGCGGCGGCGAACGTAAGACTTTTGACCAGAAGATCTTAGATCAAAAGGTTGCTGAAAAGAATGATAACAGTAATAAGAGAAATAGAGATCGAATTAATAAGGAAAAGAACTATAAAGATAAGAGTCTCATTGATCACGATGAGAATGTTAAAGGCAAATTGGCTCCAAAGAAGGGTCAGTTTATTCAGCCTAAGCCGATTAAGGTAGTGGAGGAAGAGATTAAAGTAATCACAATTCCTGAGGTGTTAACGATCAAAGAGCTGGCAGATAAGATGAAGAAGCCGTCTGCTGCATTGATTAAAAAGTTATTCTTAGCAGGTAAGATTGTTACTTTAAATCAGGAAATCACTTTCGAAGAAGCAGAAGAGATCGCGTTAGAATATGAAATCATTGCTGAAAAAGAAGTTCCGGTTAATGAGGTTGAAGAGTTACTGAAGGAAGAGGAAGAGAACCAGGAAGAAATGGAAAAACGTCCTCCGGTTGTCTGCGTTATGGGTCATGTTGATCATGGTAAGACCTCCCTTCTGGATGCAATCCGTGAGACTAATGTAACCTCTAGAGAAGCTGGTGGTATCACACAGCACATCGGTGCTTATACCGTAGAAGTAAATGGTGAGAAGATTACCTTCCTTGATACACCGGGACATGAGGCCTTTACTTCCATGCGTAAGCGTGGTGCAAAATCCACCGATATTGCGATTCTTGTTGTTGCGGCAGATGATGGTGTAATGCCTCAGACAATTGAAGCGATTAACCATGCAAAAGCAGCAAGTGTTCAAATTATTGTTGCAATTAATAAAATTGATAAGCCAAGTGCTAATATCGAGAGAGTCAAGCAAGAACTGACAGAATATGAATTAGTTGCGGAAGATTGGGGCGGTGATACAATTTTTGTTCCTGTATCAGCACACACCAGGGAAGGTATCGAGCAGCTTCTGGAAATGATTCTGTTAACTGCGGAAATGGTTGAACTGAAAGCCAATCCAAATCGTAAAGCAAGAGGTATTGTAATTGAAGCAGAGCTTGATAAGGGCAGAGGTCCGGTAGCAACAATTCTGGTACAGAAGGGTACCCTTCGTGTCGGAGATAATGTTGCAGTTGGTGCAGCTTCCGGTAAAGTACGTGCCATGATGGATGATAAGGGTAGAAGAGTAAAAGAGGCTACTCCTTCCATGCCGGTAGAGATCTTAGGCTTAAATGAAGTACCGGATGCAGGTGAGATCTTCGTTGCTGTAAATAATGAAAAAGAGGCTAGACAAATTGCTGATGCATATACTGTGCAGAGCAAAGAAAAGCTTCTTGCAGATACCAAGGCTAAGTTATCCTTAGATGGTCTGTTCTCACAGATTAAGGCCGGTAATATTAAAGAGCTGAATTTGATTATCAAGGCTGACGTTCAGGGATCTACTGAAGCTATGAAGCAGAGCTTAATCAAGCTTAGCAATGATGAAGTAGCGGTAAGAGTCATTCATAGCGGTGTTGGTGCCATTAATGAATCCGACGTTATTCTTGCAAGTGCTTCCAATGCAATTATCATTGGCTTTAATGTAAAGCCGGATAATGCAGCAAAAGAGACCGCTGATCGCGAAAAGGTTGATGTAAAGCTTTACAGCGTTATCTACAATGCAATTAATGATATTGAAGCAGCAATGAAGGGCATGCTTGACCCGATCTTCGAAGAGAAGGTTATCGCGCATGCTGAGATTCGTATGACCTTTAAGGCTTCCGGCATTGGTACAATCGCAGGTTCCTATGTACTTGACGGTAAGATTGTAAGGGGCTGCAAATCTAGAATTTACAGAGATAATGAGCAGATATTCGATGGACAGCTGGCATCCTTAAAGAGATTCCAGGATGATGTGAAGGAAGTTGCAACCGGATATGAATGTGGTCTTGTATTTGAAAAATTCAATGACTTACGTGAAGGAGATAGAGTGGAATTCTACATGATGGTAGAGGTTCCGAGATAAATCCTGGAGCATTTTATAAAAAACTGTGACAAATCTGTCGCAAAAACTATCACGAGAGCAGAATAATTCTCCCGCCAAAGGAAAAGCTACTCCGGGAGAATAACTGCCATGATAGAAAGGACTTGGTAATTGTATGAGGAAAAATAGTATTAAAAACACCAGAATCAACGGTGAAGTACAAAAAGAACTGAGCATCTTAATCAGTAGAGAGATTAAAGATCCTAGAATTAATCCGATGACCTCAATTGTTCATGTAGAAGTTGCACCGGATTTAAAAACCGCTAAAGTATACATTAGTGTACTTGGAGATGCGGAATCTAAGAAAGCAACTCTTCAGGGATTAAAAAGCGCAGCAGCCTACATGCGAGGACAATTAGCGAAATCGCTAAACTTAAGAAACACACCGGAACTAACTTTTGTGATTGATAACTCAATTGAATATGGTGTTCATATGTCAAAACTCATTGATGAGGTAAACAAGGTGAATCCGCATACCGATTCACCGGAAAGTATTGCCGAGCATGATGAGCAAGAAGAAATGAACGACGAAAACGAAGATGAACTTGAAGATGAATTCGACGAAGAAGACCGTAGCAATGACTAGGCTTAATCAAAGAAAAGGAAGAATAGCTTATGGAGAAAATTAATGCGGAATTAACCGGAGTCAAAAAGATAGTAATCGCCGGTCACATCAGACCGGATGGTGATTGTGTCGGCTCCTGTACTGCACTTTATTTGTACCTGAAACAGAATATGCAACGCTTGGGTCTTGAACAGGTAGATGTTTATCTTGAGAATTTTGGTGTTGAGTTTAATATCTTAACCGGTTCGGACGAAATCAAGCATAGCTATGAAACTGATGAAAGCTATGATTTATTTATTTCTTTAGATTGCGGAAGTATAGACCGCTTGGGAAATGCAATAAAGTATTTTGATACAGCTAAGAAAACAATCAATATTGACCACCACATCAGCAATAATAATTTTGCTGATGTGAACCATGTGGTTGTAGATGCATCCTCTACCTGTGAGGTAATCTTTACCTTACTGGAGGAGGAATTAATTACAAAGGAAATAGCAGAAGCCCTATACGTTGGAATTGTACATGATACCGGTGTATTCAAGCACAACAATACCAAAGAAAAGACCATGATGATCGCAGGTAAATTAATCAGTAGGGGTATAGATTTTTCTTCTCTGATTGATGAGTCCTTTTATGCAAAGACATATTTGCAGAATCAAGTGCTTGGCCGATGCCTCATGGAAAGTATACTAGTGCTTAACGGTAAGGTTGTATTTGCCGCGATTAGTAGAAGAATGTTGGATTTTTATGGCGCTGCTTTCTCGGACTTGGATGGTATTATCGATCAGCTTAGGGTTACGAAGGGTACTGAGGTTGCCATCTTCCTCTATGAAACGGATTTCCATGAATATAAGGTAAGTATGAGAGCCAACGGTGACGTTAATGTAAGTAAGATAGCATGTTATTTCGGCGGCGGTGGACATATTCGTGCTGCAGGATGTACGATGAGGGGCTCTGTACATGATGTAATAAACAATCTCACGTTTCATATCGAAGCTCAGCTACAGGAACTGGGCGTTATGTAACTATGAAGACCGGGTATCCTAAGGAGTGCAGGTAATTGATTAACGGAATTATTAATGTATATAAAGAAAAAGGATTTACCTCTCATGATGTTGTGGCTAAAATGAGGGGTATTCTAAAAATGAAGAAAATCGGGCACACAGGTACCTTAGACCCCGATGCAATAGGAGTACTTCCAGTTTGCATGGGAAGTGGAACAAAGCTGGTGGATATGATCACAGACACAGATAAGACCTATGAGGCTGTGCTAAAGCTGGGTATTACTACAGATACCCAGGATATTACCGGGACAGTTCTTAGGGAAGCTCCTGTGACCGTAGATTTTTGCCGGATCGAGTCAGTGATTAAAAGCTACATAGGAGAATATATGCAGCTCCCTCCCATGTATTCTGCAATCAAGGTAAATGGGAAGAAGCTTTACGAGCTTGCAAGACAGGGTAAGGAGATTGAACGGGAACGCAGAAGAGTTGTCATTAAGGACATTCGTATTCTTGGGTATTCTGAGAATGAGCAGGAAGTTACAGTTTCAGTTGATTGCAGTAAGGGCACCTATATCAGGACTCTGCTCCATGATATCGGCGAGACATTGGGGTGTGGTGGTACGATGAAAAGTCTGATTCGTACTGCGGTAGGTCAATTTAAGCTTGAAAATGCGTTAAAGCTATCTGAAATAGAAGCCCTGGTTCGTGAGGAATCCATTGATTCTTATATCATACCGGTGGAAGGGATGTTTCAGGATTATAATAAAGTAACCGTGGAACGAGATTACCATAAATTAATTTATAATGGAAATGCCTTTCATAAAAATCAAAGCATCACATCAAATGACAATATTGCAACAACAGACTTGGCAAGAGTATATGATTCGGATAATAATTTTATTGGAATATACCGTTTTGATTCAGAAGAAGAGATGTATAAACCGGTTAAGATGTTCTTGTCATAGCAGAACCAAAAGGTGACGGAATGGAGATGGCTATGGAGTATATAGCAGGTAGTACAGACTTTAAATTTAAAAATACGGCAGTTACCTTGGGTAAGTTTGATGGACTTCATCTGGGGCATAAGCAGCTTATTCATTTAGCAACTTCATATAAGGAACAGGGGTTGAAGGCAGTAATGTTCAGCTTTCTGCTACACCCGGAGAACTTATTTTCTGATAAAGAATTTGAATTAATTTATACCGAAGAGGAAAAGTTATTTCATTTGAATAAAATTGGCATTGATGCGCTGGTATCCTATCCCTTCACTGAGGAGACAAGATCAATGGATCCCGAGGATTTTATTAAAGAAATTCTTATTAATAAGCTAGATGCAAAAGTTATTATTGTAGGTAATGACTTCCGGTTTGGCTTTGAAAGACGGGGCGATGTTGCCTTATTAAAGGAGTATGAGAATACCTATGGCTATCAGGTAATTGCCTGCGAAAAGAAGAAGTGGAAGGGTGATATCATCAGCAGCACTGCTATTCGTCGTGCTCTAAAGGCTGGTGATATGGAGGCTGCAACCGCTATGCTGGGACAGCCCTATTCCATTCGCGGAGAGGTGGCTCATGGAAGAAAATTAGGGAGAACCATCGGAATTCCGACGGTGAATCTGGTTCCTTCCACAGCAAAATTACTACCTCCTTGCGGTGTATATGCTACTAAGACCCTAATTAAGGGAGTACCCTATCTGGGTGTTACGAATATAGGCTATAAGCCAACCGTAGGTGCGGATGAGTTTATTGGTGTTGAAACCTTTATCTTTGATTTCAACGGAAATCTCTATGGAGAGTTATTGGAAGTGGAGTTTTATGATTATATCCGTCCTGAACTGAAATTTGGATCTTTGGAAGAACTGATTACGAAAATGCAGGAAGATATTGTACTGGCACAGAGATATTTTAAGGTAAAGAAGTAATTTGGCAAGGCTGACAAGGAGCTGACAAGGGGGCTGACAAGGGGACGGGGTTAGTGTCACAAAGTGTGACACCAACCCCGTCCCCTTGTCAGCCCCCTTGTCAGCCTTGTCACTAAATTTATTAGAATACAATTAAAATATAAGGATACTTATTCCAATGAAAAGACTTCTAATGTATACTAA
>JAQZBD010000107.1 GCA_029239235.1 Herbinix sp. | reverse complement strand
GCTGCTGCCCAGGATACTCCCTGTCCCTGTAAAGTTTCACGACTTAGGATGATAACACGGTCAAATATCCGTTCAAGCTGCTCTTCCATTGATAAAGTTTTTAAAGGTCTGGTAATCTCAAAACGCCCTGTTGTCATAGCCTTTGCTCTTGCTGTGACTCGTTGACGCAGGGTAGTTTTATTCAGTTGTTCTTTATTCATCCATTGACGAACAGGTAAAAAGCTATCCGCGCAGATTAACCCCTTCTCTGCTAACTCAATTAAGGTATCATAGGGTGAATCACCCTCAATTAAGCCGGAAAGTCTCTGCATAAAGCTAGCACCTCTTTTTAGCAATGCCTCATATATAATTCTCTGATTGCCATCTAAGTTATCCAGAACACCTGTCATATCTGCTTCCCAATCAATATCTTCATAGCGATGGAAGCAAAGCTCCAGATCTCCGGTAATACTCCAAACCAGATTTCCCTGAGACAATACAGTTTCCAATAAATCTGGCCGATAAGCCGTCACCCTTCTTGGCAGTAAGACACTCTCCCATAGCTGCGGAGCAAAAGGCTGATCACAAAGAAGTCTCAGCGCAGCCTCCAACTGCTCACCGGGCGGCGCAGGAATCTGCAGCCGGCCGGTTAAAAGGGATACATATCTTTCAGACGGCAGGGTTTTAATCTGTCTTCTTCGATTCTTGATGGTTTCCCTAATAGCCCTGTCATACAGCTCGCCGTGATAATACAGACCATCACTTTCAATGACTACCCCTTGATCCTGTAGTTCCTGCAATAGTTCTAACGCAAGCTCCTCTGCCCAAACATAGCGCTCCGCCAGCTGTTCCACAGACCAAGCACCACGATAACGAAGCAGGCGAAGAACCACTTGCAGTCTGGCTTCTCTGTTCGATTGTTCCAGAGCAGCAATATATTTATCCTCCTGCTCTGCTGCAATCCAAAGTCCGGGTTCAATATATTTTGCCTGCCCTTTGTGAGCTAACAACTCCAGCCACTCAATGGGTACCGAAAGTTCACCGGCAATCAGGTCTCCTTCTATCATAAGCAGGCTATGCAGCTGCTTCTCATCCTCAGGCAGCCGCCTGCGTTCCGAGACAAGTGCCAGCTGTTCCGGTTCGGGTGCCAGCATCTGCGCTTGCTTTAAGGCATCTTCTGTTGCAATATGAACCCCCATCGGTGTCGGGGAATACTCATACATCATGGTAGCTTCCGTCTGATGTCTAAGCGGTAATGACATAGGAGAAGGCTTATCCAGATATAGTTCACGAATTCTTATGGTTCCGTTTTGAATCCCTTGAAGTACATATTCAACTCCCTCTAAATCCCAAAGATCCTCCAGGCATTCCCGCTTAGTCTCTCGAATTAAAGGATGTCTATCATATTTCATCAAGGTATCCAGCATTTGAGAGCTTCGTAACCTTTGAATCCAAAGCGGCTGCCGGCCGGATTTCCTTACTCCCATCATTAAGGCATGCCCGGCATTGTAGCGAAAGGTCATGTTAAAGACAGGGGTAGCAGGAAGTATTGCTTCCAGAATTGGTCTTGCCATATCCGGCTTAAGTTCTTCCAATATTCCAGACGGTATCTCATAATCCCCATAGGGGAACAACAAAAATCCGTCATCATCATCAAAGCAGCTGATATTAGTTTTAATCTGCTTTTGCACCGCCTGTCTGGCCAAAAGCGCCAAAGGAGAATTGATTTGACGCCCAAAGACCGAGTGCACCATCATCTGATGACTTCCTGTTTCATCATAGAAGTGTTCTACTACAATAGTATGATCATTTGGCAATATTCCGGTGGCTTCAATCTGACTCCGGATAAAGCTCTCCGCATCCCTAGTGCTCTTAACATCCATTCCCAGATCACCTAACTCCTGTGCAAGCTCCCCTTCTTCAAAGGCCTTATTAAGCCTTCCAAGCAGCTTGCCAAAGGTTATTCCTGTTTGAATTCGACGACCTGTAATCTCAGCTTTATAAAAGGGAGGTCTAGCCCCATAGATCGGTGATTGCTTTACCAATACCGAATCCTTTTGTATCTTTACAATCTGCCAGGCAAAGCTGCCCAGCAAAAATCTTGTTCCTTCCCTTTGCTCAAAGACAAATTCTTCATCCACTTCTCCCAGCTTTACACCATTTTCCGTTTTTACAGTAAATAAACCCTTATCCGGTATGGTTCCTGCCGCCGATACTGCTAACAGCCTGCTATAGGGATCGCCTTCTACCCGTTCATGGATTCTGTCATAGAGGACCCTTGGACGGACCGGAATGTTTCTGTCATGTTCATAATCTCCTGCCAGCATGCACAGAACCTCTTTTACATCCTCCCTAGTTATACCCACAAAGGAATAGGCTCTGGGAAGAATCTCCATCACCTCATCCAGAGAATATCCATCACCGGAAGCCATGGAAACCAGATGCTGAGCAAGTACATCGAGACACAGTCTCGGCGGCCGCATATGCTCCACCCCGCCAATTCGTACCGCTTCTGCCGTTAATCCACAATAAAGACCTTCCGAAGCCGTCCTAGGAAAGATATACATTACACTGGTTCGCCCCGGATTATGACCTGCCCGGCCCAGTCTCTGCATGGTGCTCGAAACAGATCGTGGACATCCAATCTGAAAGACCTGATCAATATCACCTACATCAATTCCTAATTCCATGGAGGAGGTTGCACATAATAATCTTAACTTACCGTTTCTAAGCAATTCCTCTACCTCAAACCTCTGCTCCTTGGATAAGCTTCCGTGATGTGTCCGGGCAAAGCCTTCCCCTCCCAGTAAATTCACATAATAAGCGAGCTTTTCTGCATAAGCCCTTCCCTCGACAAAGGCAATAACGCTGCGCAGACCATTACATTGGTCGTATACCGTTCTTGAAAGCTCCTGCCACAATGAATCCTTCTGCAGCATTTGATATTCCGGCCAGGGACTTGTGACCTTTAAATCTACTAGTTTTTTCATTCTAGGTGCCACTATGGTTACCGGATCAGGTGAAAGATAGCTTGCGGCCTTATGAAGCGGCTCCATGGTAGCTGATAATCCGATTCGCTGCAGAGGTTCGCTGCAAAGCTTATCCAGTCTTGCGATGGAAAGCATTAGATGAGCTCCCCTCTTAGAATCAATGATTGCATGTAATTCATCGATGATAATCGCTTTGGCGGTATGCAAAATTTTCTGACCGGACTGGCTTGTGAGCATTAAAAAGAGCGATTCAGGAGTAGTGATCAGAATATGGGGCGGATTTTTAATCATGCTCCTCCGCTCCTTCTGAGGGGTATCACCAGTTCGAATCGCTATCGTAATATCAAAGGGTGTTATCGTTGTTAAGGGATTGCTTCTACGTTCTTCTTCCAATATTCCATTTAAGGGACGCCGTAGATTTTCACGAATATCACCGGCCAGGGATTTCAGCGGTGATACGTAGATGAGTTGAAGCTCCGTCTTTAGAACCCCCTTACGCGCCTGTGCCATCAGCTGATCAATATATACCAAAAAAGCTGATAAGGTTTTGCCCGTACCGGTAGGTGCTGATACCAGGACATGTCCGCCTTTTGCGATTGCGGGCCAAGCCTCTTCCTGAACTGCCGTAGGCTTACCCAGCGACGACTCAAACCATTGGGACGTTGCGTGATCAAAAGTCTCTAATGAATTAGCCACGAATAAACCCTCCCGTAATATAAGATTTTGTTTAATCCTGTTGTTCACCATCTATCTTTTTGCTTCTTATCTGTTTGATCATCAGAATTCGATTTATACCATAATTAGGACTAGTAAACTTTACTCCGTATACAAAGGCACGAAATCTGTGCACTTTTTCTTTTCTTATTATTTCACCTATCAATAGAAAATTAACACCTTCGAAGTTAAACACAATCTGCATGGTTGCGCCTTCCTCAAAATCCATCTTAGAGATAACGCTCATCCCGGTAACGCTCAGATCCTTTAGAATACCTTCTACATTTTTTTTCTTTCCGTTCTGGGTCATTACTAAAGCACTAACTATCTCTCCAATAAACACCCTATATGCTTCTCTGCGATTCTCCAGGTTAACATCACTTTCGGAGTAAGTATAATAAACCCTCATACCTTTAAATACTTCGGGCTCTAATTTACTAATAGGAAACCGAAAAACTCCATCCTTTACTGTATATATAATCTCTGCATTCTTTAATAAAGCCGGATTTACTACTTCATTATTTTTTAAGATGGAAGGTATCACTATGTATTGACTGCTTTTCGCAAGAAGGCTTACAAATAAGCTGTAATCTTTATCAAAATGATTAAATTTAATAATCAGTTTATTTTCCGTATCTAACTCGAATATTTTCATTCGTATTTCTCCTGAGGATGTCTGTATAAAATAATGGTATTGAAAGATAAATTTCTATCTTGAAATAAAGCTAATATAAACAGTATATTATCAGAACGTATTATTTTCAATATCTTGTCAAAAATATTGTTGAGTTTTAACGAAAAATATTACCTCTAACTAATAGGAATGCTCTTTTATATTCTTTTATTCGATAAAAGCATTTGACTTATATCATAATTATAAGCCAAATGCTCTTCTCTCAAACTCATTAAAACAAGAATTCCTAAGTTTTTTATTTAATTAATAGGGACAAAGTTCCTGCAACAATCAAAACCAAGCCAAGCAACGCTGTTTTAGTCAATCTCTCTTTCAAGAACACATAGGAAAAAGCGATGGTGATTACGATGCTGAGCTTATCAATTGGCACTACTACACTGGCTAAGCCATCTTTCAAAGCACTATAGTAGCACAACCAAGACCCTCCCGTTGCAAAACCGGATAGGATTAAAAAGATCCCGCTTTTTCGATCAATGGTTCGAATCGTATGCTGCTTCTTTGTGATAAAAACCATAACCCATGCCATAACAAGTACAACAACCGTTCGAATTGCAGTTCCAAGATTTGATTCTACTCCCTCAATGCCCACCTTACCAAGTATTGAGGTAAGGCTTGCAAATAAGGCAGATAAACAAGCATAGATAAACCACTGATTATTCTTCTTCGCCTGTATGTTAATATTCTTTTTCTGAATCATCAGATAAGTTCCGATACCAATCAAAACCATAGCCACTGCTTTGATAACCGTCAAATCCTCTCCCAGAAAAAGAAAGGCTAATAGCATGGTTAAGATGGTACTGGATTTGTCTATTGGTGTAACCTTATTAACATCCCCTAGCTGAAGTGCCTTAAAATAGCACAACCAGGAAGCCCCTGTAGCCAAACCGGATAAGAATAAAAAGCAAAGAGTTTTACCACTGATCTGAGTAATCGTGTTCTCAGAACCAACAATAAATACCATGAGCCAGGAAAATATCACTACTACCACGGTACGGAGTGCTGTTGCAACATTAGAATCCGTATTTTTAATACCATTCTTGGATAAGATTGCAGTTATACCGGCAAAGAGTGCTGAGCCAAACGCTAATAGAATCCACATATTATAACAATCCTTTCATAGAATTTATCATTACTTATGAATATCCATCTTATAACATTCTATTCCTACTGGCTCCGACTTATTATTCAAAGGCTTATTCAGAAATAGTTTCTTAGCTCGGATACTTTTCAAATACCTGTAGCAGTGTTTCGTAAATAGTCTTTGCTGCATTCGTCTGGAATGCCTCATTTGTTAGTTTTTCATGCTCTGTTTTATTCGAGAGAAAGCCTAACTCAATTAGCACAGCCGGCACCGTATTTTTATAAATAACCGTATAATCTGCATATTTTACACTTCGCTTTGTGGTTCCAAGCTCTGATACAAGATTCGTGAGGAACATGGATGCTAAGGTTTGACTTGTTAACCCTGCACTATTGGCAGAATTATTACTCTTGGAATAATAAACCTCCGTACCGCTGACGGATAAATTCTCAGCAGCATTCATATGTAAGCTGACAAATAAATCTGCCCCTACCTGTTTTACAAAGGCAGCTCGTTCACTAAGGGTAAGATAATTGTCGGCTGTTCTTGTATAATACGCCTTCAATTTTGAGGTATCGCTATTAAAATATTGTTTGCCTAGGGTGTAAAGGATTTGGTAATTAACATCCTTTTCATTGGTTCCATAATACTGCGCACCCACATCAGTTCCACCATGACCGGCATCAAGTACTACGATATTTTCGTAGATTTCATTCGGATTTCCTACATTTAAATAAATATTTTGATCATCCCAGGCAAGTTCATAACCCTGTATGGCACTGGTGGTAACTTTAATTTCAGTAACATTATTTTTAACCGATACGGTTACAGCCTTCACTTTACTAGCAGTGTTGGTTATACTGTTGGAATTGTAGAAATCCTTATAATCCCCTGCTAATCGAATGACAAAGTACTTACTAAGATAATAATCTTCATCAGAAACCATACCTGCTGTAAGCCCCTCCGGTCTTGGAATAACAATTTCATAGGAGCTTGTATCTACTACCACCGGTATATCCTTCGTCCCGCTTCCGGAAACGGGGGATGTATTTGGATTCTGGAAGGATAACGTGTAGGTATTTCCATTTTCCAAAAAGTAATAGACATACCCATCCTTCAAGGATATCAATATCTGGGTTTTATTATTACTATAAATAAAGGATAGTTGTGTCATGAATTGCATGCCACTGGTAGCGATGTTAATATCCCCTAAGCTATTTATAATACCAGGAAGCTCAAGAGTGATCAGGTTTGGCTGCTCAGAAATACTAACATTAAGAGGTACTAAGCCTTCCAGCGCCAGATAATCACCCGCTGTGTTAACTCCGGTAGTGGCTTTGATTATCGTATTAGAATACACGGTAACATATAGCTGCTTACGATCCTCAGATAAAGTCAAGTCATAATCATAATCACCATAAATTGTCTCAATCGCAATCGTAGAGCCACCACTCTGACCTGCCGTTGTTGCAATAGTATTTACCAGACTTCCGGATACCCCGTAAATCTGATAGGCTTGGCTCACACAGCTAATATTCTCAGATGTCAGGGTTATTGTATTACCGGAACTCATCGACGTCACCTTGCCAAAGGCATGAGTTGCCGATATGATATAGGTCTCACTATTCATCTTTGCATTCTCTGTATCACGAACAACAGATTCTATTGTTCCCGAAGCATAACTACTTGCAGCATTAACCTCTTGCACTCCTGAGGATTTTTTATATAGAGCCTCATTACCGAGCCATTGATTGATTATAGTTCCTGTTTCATTCACTACATCACTGTCGCCAAGCTCTGGAGCTGTATTACCTGAACTTGAGCCGGAGCCAGTCTTTTTGGTGGTGATAATCGATGTTTTTGTAGAACTGTTCCATTGATATTGATAACCTAAGGAAGTCGTGGTAATCGATCCCGGAACCATAACATAGGAAACATTATTCTCATAATTTTTTACAAGAATGGGGGCTGCATCAAGCTGGATCGACTTGTTATTTAAGGTGGCCTTTTTATCGCCGACTGTCATTACAAGTGTCTGACTCCCCTTCGTTAAGGTGATTTTCTTTGTGGTTGTGTTATAACTATAATCCGCAGAAATCTTTGAATCAGCAAATACCTTCTTTGCCTGAAGCATCGCTGTATTATTTGAAATGATACTCGGCATGTAACCAAGGCTCACTTTCGTACCATCAATCGTAACCGATCCTCTTGTGCTGGAGTACTCAAACTTCGTGCCGTCATTATAAGACAAGGTAAGCGTGTTCTTCTTTATTGCTATTAAACTAGTCTTACTATTCCAGGCATAAGTAAGCCCTAGGGATTCAGCAACATATCTGGAGGGCACCAACACCTTTAACTTACCTGCTGCCACGTATTTAAGCTTCACCGGCGCTACCGGCAAGGTTACAGCGGAACCATTTACGGTAGCTTTCTTACTGCCTATTGTCATAACGATTGTTTTGCCGTTTTTGGCAATCGTAATCGTATTCTTCTTTTCATTATATGTACATTCTGCTGCCAGCATTGATGTTTGAAATACATCATCGTAGGGGACTAATGCAACCCCACTTACTAAGATTCCCGGAGTAGAGGTATTACTAACGGTTGTCCCATTATAGGTCACTTTTGGCTGTACTCCTGTATAGGTTGTTGTTTTTGCTGTCCCGTAATTATATATTTTAATTCCCGTGGCTGCTTCGGCTGTTGTGAAAGAAAAACCTATCAGGGAAATAGCTGCGATTATCATACAGCCAAGCTTTATCCTTTGTAAGTTGTTGGTAATAAATTTGCTCACCGTTAAACTAAATTTGCTCATTGTAAAACTCATTCTAGTGTTATACCTCCTGCCTTGTCCTCTCCTTTAGGTTGCTTATGAATCCTGAAAAATCGAATCCTGAAAAATCGTTACGTTTGGATAAAAACAGCCTAAATACCTTTTCATGCGTTAACAGTTGTCACAAACAAGTTGAATCAAAAAAAACGGATTCCCTTGTCATAAATTAAAATGCATCCATATTGGTTACATTTGTCTTTCATTACAATAAAATACATAAATGTTAAAATTGTGTCACGATATACATAATCTAACTTTTAAGACTAAAGAACTATTGCTATTTCGACAAGGTGCATCGCCTTAAAATACGTTGCTTCGACTTTTCTCAACAAACTCCTCGCATTAAAGGCATTCTACGTGCGTAGATTATTTTTCAATTCTTAATTTCGCTCTCACTACACTTGTAGAATTCCATATTTTAGCTTGTATTCTTCATAATTTTACTTTATTTTCACAAATTGGATAGGTTTTCAATCCTCATCTTGTATGCTATAATGTCAAATGATACATAGACACACTAGTTGTATAAGGGGATAACAGATGACCGAACGTAATTATCATGATCAGATCAATATAGATAACACAGAAAAACTTAGAAAACTACTGGAATCCTTGCCTCGATTTTGCAAGGACTTTTTCCGCGGTATTGAGCCTATCACCTCCTCCAGAACTAGGATTGCCTACGCCTATGATTTAGGAATCTTTTTTGAGTTCTTAAAAAAATCCAATCCAATCCTAAAGAACACAGAAATCATAGACATAAAGGTAGATATCCTGGATCAGATTCAAGCCATTGACATAGAGGAATACCTGGACTACTTATCCTATTATAGGTCTGAGGTGAAGGAACGGCTTAATACTGAAAATGGCAAGAAGCGCAAGCTGGTATCACTTCGCAGCTTCTACAGCTATTATTTTAAAAAAGAAATGATTCAAACAAATCCTGCTGCCCTAATCAATGTTCCAAAATTACATGAGAAGGCGATTGTCCGTCTGGATGTGGACGAGGTAGTTCGTTTACTGGATGAGGTTGAGCATGCTCAGAATATGACGAAGACCCAGAAGAAATTTCATGAGAAGACCCGAATCCGTGACCTGGCGTTAATAACACTTTTATTAGGAACCGGTATCCGTGTGTCCGAGTGTGTCGGATTGGATTTGAACGACATCGATTTCGAAAATAATGGAATAAAGATTCGCCGCAAGGGCGGCTATGAGGTTATTATATATTTTGGTGAAGAGGTTGAAGAGGCTCTACGGGAATATCTGATTGAGCGAAATAAAATAGTTCCTTGTGAAGGTCATTCCAATGCACTCTTTCTTTCCATGCAGCAAAAGCGAATCAATGTCCGCTCCGTAGAAAACCTGGTAAAGAAATATGCATCAACCGTAACAAAGCTAAAGACCATCACTCCCCATAAGCTTCGCAGTACCTATGGTACCACCCTATACCGTGAAACCGGCGATATCTACCTGGTTGCCGATGTTCTGGGCCATAAGGATGTTAATACAACAAAAAAACACTACGCAGCGATTGAGGATAGCCGCCGACGTAGTGCTGCGAAGGTGGTGAAGTTGAGAAAGGAATAGCTGACATTCATCATAATATGTGAGTGCTTTTGTCAAAGGAATAAGGCGTATATGTAGAAAAAATTTTTTGTACAAGGTTATATTGACATTTACAAAGTGTTTTACTTTTCTTCTTTTAACCATAAAATAAAACCTCCAAACTGAGTAATATACATCAGTTTGAAGGTTTACACAAACATTGGGATACTCCCGATTTTTTTACGGTAGTTTATAAATATCCTTATATCAATCTCAATACCCGTTTTCATTGGTCAAACGTAATATGAATGAAGAACGGGAATACATTGATAAAGCCAAGAAAGAACTTTATGAATTTATGGCTTCAGCATTTGATTACTTATCTCGTCTCACTCCATAATGTATATCTTATGATATATTTAACAATAACCGCTGAACAAATATGAACAGCGGTCATTACTTATAAATGAACTTTTAGCTGCAAAGCAAGAATCATGCAGCTTTTAAGGAACTTTATATCTCAATTATTATCCCTGTGATCACAGACATGATGAGCAGGAGGAATACTTTGCACGAAGTTGAAAACATTTTCCGGGTCATATTTCTCTTTCACTTTCCTGAGTCGGGCAAAATTTTCACCGTAATATTCCTGACCGTAATTTCTAATATTTAAATCAGGTACATTAACATATGATCCAATTGTATATGGTTGCAGTTTTATTCGGGTCTGCTCAACAAGATTTATATTTATTTGTGTTTCACAATCTTTCGTCCATGAGGCATCCCATTCCATATAATATTTCGTTTTGCGCCAGAAAAAGGCAGTATCCTGGGAAGATACACGGTTCATTGCTCCTCCTGAGTTTAGGAAAAAGAAATTGGATTCACTTCCTGTTGCATTTTCCAGGAAACTTCGGATTGCTTTAATTCCTACTTCTGGTAGGGTTTTTTCAACCCATGTAGATGACCACGTACTATACTGATCGTCGAATAGCGGTTCATTCGGTGCCCAGAAATCTATTGCATCTGATAGTGTAACTTCATCAACAAACACCTTTATAGGAGAACCGACCTCTATCAAAGGTGTTATTAATTCCTCCAATTCGGCTGCAGGACCAAGGAATATCCCCTGCGATCTGAGCAGACCATTAGTTTTCGAATATACTTCCAATATGGTACCCAGCCTTTCATCAACGCCTGGTGACCATCTTTGCCATACATCGATAACTTCATCCAATTGATTCCACGGCCAGATTACTTGATATATTCCGACTTTACAAGGAGCAGTTCGTATTCTGAATGTATAGGAGGTTATGATACCAAAGTTACCACCACCTCCTCCGCGAATGGCCCACAGTAGGTCCGAATTTTCGTATTCGTTGACCTGTAATACATCACCATAAGCATCGACTATGGTAGCAGCCAGAATATTGTCGGAAATCAGTCCGGCTGTACGCTGTATAGCCGTAATTCCTCCACCGGTACTAATTCCACCTATACCAACCGTAGAACTGTCTCCAAAAGGAGCCAGAAAACCTTCCTTTGCGAGCATCCTCACAAGCTGTCCTACACGTATACCTGCTTGTACTTTGGCTATCCCATTTCTCTTATCCAACGTGACATTTCTCATATGACTAGTATCTATTACAATCCCACCATCTGTTTGTGAAAAGTCCTTTGCCAGCGCATGCCTGCCGCTTCGCATCCGAATGGGTACTTTATTCACACGAGCCCATTTGACGGCATTTGCCACGTCTTCTGTGTTTTGCGCAAAGACAAATACGACAGGAAATGAGTTGGTGAATGGATTCCAGTTCATGCGAGCCACTTGGTACTCAGGATCATTTGGATATACTACCATTCCGGTTAATTTTGCATCATGCTTCATTTAATCACCCTTTGTTTTATTTAGCTTTACATAAATTAATATAAATGTATAACCATATATTATTATATGAGCTTTTATTGTATTGGTACCTTTTTTCGACATAATGCTTTACTCAATAACGTTATACATATACCTTTATTTCACTTTTTGTAACATTCATTTACTTTCACCTCCTAAAGTTCGTCCTTCCCGGACAACGTCGACTTTGTCCGATACTATGACTCTGCTGACTTCACATTAGATCATCTTTGAAACTCTTTTTCTTAATAACTCATAACTCCGTGGCTTGATGTAGGGGATTATTCCTTCACCTCCATAAAAATACAGATTTAACTTCGGCATCCATACCTCAGCATACAGGTTTATTATTCATTTCTCATATATTCTCTGTACTTCGTAGCCCAATCAGATAAAGTCTTTATAACCGGTACAAACTCCCGACCAATTTCTGTAAGTGAATACTCTACCTTTGGTGGTACCTCTCTGTATACTTCACGATGTACTAATCCGTACTGTTCCAGCATTCTGAGTTCCTTGGTCAGATTTGCCTCTGTGATATAGGGAACTTTTCTCTTAAGTTCTCCAAATCGAAGTGTTTCC
>JAQZBD010000106.1 GCA_029239235.1 Herbinix sp. | reverse complement strand
AAAACAAACCGGCATAATCAAGTAATATCCGTCAGCGCATTGAATGAAGATGCTCAGAAAGTACTCCAAAACCAGGACTTTATGCTAGAGGAGCTAGATACAGCAGTAGCCTCAATTGTTAACGCGGTTATCGACCAGGGATATCTTAACACCGATAGAAATGTCATCCTGGTCTCTGTAGAGAATAATAGTATGGAGAAAGCCAAAATACTGGTGGATTCCTTGAAATTGGTAATTAATAATAATGCCTCCGCCCATGAGATGAAACTTATGGTACTTAGCCAAACCTTGAAGAAGGATAAAGCAGAGTCCGAGGAAGCGAAGGAACTGGGGGTATCGGTCGGTAAGCTTAAGCTACTAAAAAAGATAGAGATATCCACAGATAATCTAACAACCAAGAGTCTTTCCCATAAATCAATGTCTGAGCTGCTTGCCATAGCGAAGGAAAATGAAGTTGATCTGGAGGATACAATACAGATGGAGAAGTCGTTGGAGGCTGATTCGACAGTAACTCCAGTAGCAGAGGACAAGGATAGAGCGAAGGATAATTATATGGAAGATCAAAAGGACTTGGATAAAGACAGGAGTCAAGAAGTTGTTGAACAAAAAGTCCACGGAGATAAAGACAACAAAATAAATGATGTCAAAGCAAAAGATAACAAGCCAAATGATAACAAACCAAATGATAACAAACCAAATGATAACAAAGCAAAGGATAACAAAGCAAAAGATAATAAAGCAAAAGATGATAAAGAAAAAGATGATAAAATAAAAAAGAAAAAGCAAACGGATCATCCGGGATACAAACAAAAAGATAATAAAGCGTATAAAAATAAACCTAATAAAGATTATCATGCCATCCGAGATCATGATGACAGGTGACATAGAGAGAATTAATAAAAATATAAAAGAGAATAGCTCACATTAGAGCTACAAACTAACAAGTTCTAAATCTTCTAACATCACTAACGAGGGGATAAAAGGTGATATGCAACTAGTTAAAAAAGAAATTATAATTATTTCAAAAGGAATGCAATAAAACCTACTTCACCTACGTTATCTATATAGGAGAGGTGAAAATCCCATTACCAAATAGTGATAGGTGATTGATAAATCTAAATATTGCTCCTAACGAAATAGAGTTTAATGAAACCAGAAATACTAACAGTTTTTAAACATCAGCAAGAGAAAGCTGAGAACAAGCAGATATTGATTTTTCCTCCGAGTATACAATATTTACATAAGTTTATCTTATTAGATAATAATTATCGGAGAAAAATTAATATAGAAGCGATCAAACCCCATTAAAGGTATAGGTTGCAGCGTATTACAAACACGAAACCAGAAAAATACTTAAGGAGGATATTAGTGTGAAAAAGTACATAGTGAAAGGTTTGGCATGTGCACTAGCCCTGGCGTTGATGACACCTATGGTATTCCAATATACCACTCCCGCAGTGGCTAAGGCTGCCAAAAATGAGAGACAGATTCAATCAAAGAAAGAGAAAACGGAGAAAGAGAAAAAGAATAAGAAAGAGGAAAGCAGAAAGGAAAATGTAAAAAACAAAAAAGATAAGAAAGAGTACAGCGAAAAACAGGAAAAAAAGGTACAGAAGCCATATTTTGCAGTAGCAAAAAAGACACTGAATGGTATTGGCGCCACTTATCAAATTGAAGTGAAGAATCTTTCTGCAACCACTGCACGCACCTGGTATTCTACCAATAAAAAGGTCACAACGGTTGATAATAATGGTCTTGTAAAAACTGTTGGCTATGGAACAGCAGTAATCAAATGTTCCATTAACGACAAGAAGAAAGGAAAAAGTGTTTTATCCTGTGTAATTAAGGTCAAAGGCAGTAATGCGGAAGTGACCATCACCAATAAAATGATAAAGGATGAAGTGCAGTATATGACAGTAGCTTCCACCTATGATTTCAATGCGGTCATAAAGCCTGAGGGAACAGTAGGAAAGATAACCTGGTCTGTCAGTGATCCTACTGTAGCAACAGTCAACGAAGACGGTATTGTAACTGCAGTAAAGGAAGGAATCACAGTATTAACAGCTTCAGCAGTCAGTGAAGGAATATCGGTAACCAGCGGTTCAGCTATTACGATCACAGGTTCAGCTATTACATTACAAGATGTGAAAAGCGATAAAGTTGTAATTAAGGTGGTATCCGGTGAAGCTATAGAAGCTGCACATGTTCAGGATGTGACTTTAGTGGATGACAAGACTCTTTCAATAAAATTCAATACATCCATGAAAGCGAATACCTTATTTAATCCCCTTACTTCTGTCTTAGAAAATTCCGTTACAATTGTACCGGTTGCCAATGCTTCTGATGTATCTGCTTTACTTCCCGGCGTACTTAAGGGTGTTTTGACTGAGGATGGAAAGACACTTACGGTTACAGCAACAAAATCCTTCTATGGGTATTATGATGTTAAGCTTAGCAGTCAGGTAACAGCGATTTCAGGAGCTCCACTACAGGAATACATAAAGCGTACACTGCTTATATACATTCCGTAAGAGATAATTAGATTTCAGTTCAACCTTATGAGTAAGAAAGAATCGAGATTTATACAAAAGTTCAGTAAACATAAGGCTAAGGAGCTTTGACAGTTTAACTTTCCAAGGAATGCTTATAAAAATAGTTCGGTATAGTAGAAAACCATTAAATTTTAGTGTTTTCTGCTATACCGTTTTTTCATATGTAGTGTTTTTTGCGAGTTTTTGTAAGCCCTTTTTTTAGGAGGCAGGATGGCATCTTTTCTGTCACACTACCAATTGACATGTAATTTAACAATGATATATGATGTCTATATACGAAGAAAGAAAGGTATGGTGTTATTATGCAAAAACGGTCATTTGGTAACACAGGTTTACACACTTCAATTCTTGGATTTGGTGGATTTCATTTGCTGGAAATCCCAGTAAGTGAGGCGAACTATCTATTAAACCGATATTTGGATGAAGGGGGTAATTATATTGAGACTGCTGCCAGCTATGGAGATGGTGAGTCAGAAAGAAAGATAGGACAATGTGTATCAGCAAGAAGAAAGGAATTCATTCTGGCAACAAAGTCGGGAGAACGTTCCAAGGACGGTTTGTTAGCCTCCTTAGATCGTAGCTTACATAATCTTAATACGGACTATGTGGACATTCTCATTATACATGCTCTGGGAACCATGGAGGAGTTGGATCAGATACTTGCTCCCGGCGGGGCATTGGAAGGTGCATTACAAGCGAAAGAGGAAGGTCGCATTCATCACATAGGAGTCTCAATGCATGGACAACCCGATGTCTTAATCCGAGCATTAAAGGAATATCCTTTTGAGGCTGTGATGACGACCATTAATTATTATGATCATTTCAACTTTCCCGAAATACAAGAGGTATTGCTTCCCTTAGCACACAAGAATAATACTGCCATTATCTTAATGAAGCCGGTAGCAGACGGCCTACTGTGGCGCTCTGCTCCGCAGGCGTTCCGTTATGCCTTCAGTCAGCCGGTATCCATTGTCGTTGCAGGTATCAATAATAGAGAATTACTAGAGGCGGATTTACGTTATGCGAATGAATTCAAATCAATGTCAGAGGAAGAGATAGAGGATATATATACTAACGCTCCTGAGCTTGGTACCTATGTATGCAGACAATGTGGTAAATGTATGGTTTGCCCCGAGAGCATTCCCCTTACTGATATCTTCCTGTATGAGGGCTATTTCGACCGGCAAATGGCTGATGGTATCGTAACCAATGCTTCTGATTACGCCTTAAAGGAACGGCTACGCTTTTGGTTTGGCAATCGAGATATGGCTATGAATCTTTATTCCAAACTGGAGATTAAGGCTGACAGCTGCACCGATTGCAGCAAATGTACGCCGGAATGTCCTTACGGCATCGATGTAAGACGTAAGTTAGCAATCGCAGATTATAAATTGGCAAAAAAGGATATTTTTTAACATGGAATAACCCATCATAGTTTTAAGCGGCACGGATGCATGGGGCGGTAGCCTATAAATAAAAATTGAGATTAATATTAAATTGCAGTTTATAAAACAAGCCTTGAAAATAGTTTTCAGGGCTTTTGTTGTGTATTAATGAACATTTAAAGTTTCATAGAATTTTTATATTGACAGGTGAACAGTTGTTAACTATAATTTAAGTTAACAACTGTTCACCTATTAAATCAAAAGGAGTATTATATGTCGGCAAAGGAAAGAATTCTAAGCGAGGCACTATCTCTTTTTTCTATACATGGTTATAGTAGCGTATCTGTAAGAGATATTACCAAAGCCATTGGAATACGAGAAAGTGCAATATATAAGCATTATAAAAATAAACAAGCGATATTTGACACAATTATTCAAATATCTGCTGAGCGGATAAATCAATTTGAGCAGGAATTGATAAATACCGTTGGACAGGAAGAATCTAATGATCCCAATTTATCTATTGATCTTATTCAGAAGATTTATTGTAGATTTTTTTCTTTTTATCTGACGGATGAGATATTGTCCAAATTCCGTAAGATGATGATCATTGAACAATACAAAAGTGTGGAATTAAAAACCATGTTTAAGGAGATGTTTTTGGAAAAAACATTGAGTTATCAAACCGAAGTTTTTCGGCAGTTAATTAATGAGAAGAGAATAGACGGCACTGATCCTGAGATAATGGCTCTGCACTTTTATTCGCCTATCTTTGTACTTCTTTTCCGATATGACACTAATACTGATAAAGTCGATGAGGCATTAAAACTAATTGAAAAGCATATTCAAGAATTTTTTAAACGATACCAAATCTAAAGGAGACCATCATATGAATAGTAGAATGTTAAAATCTATAAAACAATGGACAGGTGTTTTCATTGCAATAATCTGTTATTATATTATTCATGAAGGAACACATTTATTGTTAGCATTATTGTTTGGCGTTTTTGAGAGAATACGGTTTGTGGGAATTTGGGGTATTCAGATTGTTACTGACAGTGGACTTGACGGTATAAGATTAGCTTTATTTAGTATTTTAAGCAGTATTGTCACTATATCAATTGGGTACATATTGGCATTTTCACCTTACATTTATAAATTAAAAAATAGAGCGTTGTTGATTGCTTTTTACTATATTACATTATGTTTTATGTTACTTGACCCGATTTATATATCCGTACTGACATTGTTTATTGGTGGAGGCGGAGATCTCAATGGAATAACGACTGGGCTTCAGACCTCAGATATTCCATTTAGAATTATATTTGGAAGCATTGCAATTCTAAATATCTTTTTATTTATAAAGAAAGTTTCAAAACAATATAAATTCATTTTTAGTAAACCTAAATCCTATTAGAATTGAATATTTCATACAATATGGAGATGGTTAGTGTTAACGGTGGGTATAATGCCACTTCGCAAGTACCGGTCTTGTTTCTTATAGAAACACTGGCAAGAAGATTATAATTTTGAAACATCTTGTTACTAGTAATGTAACAAGATGTTTTATATTATGTTCAAAAAGATACGCGAAAGGGGTATATGAGGTGAAAACAGAACTTGAAAAATGCTTAGAAGGAGAATACTACAATTGCCACGATAAAATTTTTTTAGAGTACAAGAAGCAAGCAAGAGAATTATTAGCCGAATATAATAGTCTTTCTTATCACCAAAAGACTGAAAAAAGAGAAGTTTTAAAGAAGCTATTTGGCAACATAGGTACGAATGTATCTGTTGGTTCGCCATTTATTTGTGATTATGGACGCAACACTTATTTGGGTAATAATGTGTCTGTTAACATGAATTGTACTTTTGTGGATTGTAACAAAATTTTAATTGGAGATAATGTACTAATTGCATCGAATGTTCAAATCTATACTGCCACACATCCTGTGGAGTTAGATGAACGATTGATTCCGGATTGGAATCCCGAAAGCGGAGATTATTTTTGCAGAACATATGCACTTCCAGTTACAATTGGTGATGGATGTTGGATTGGAGGGGGTGTTATTATCTTACCTGGAGTCAACATTGGAAAAGGTAGTGTAATAGGAGCAGGTAGTGTAGTAACAAAGGATATTCCAGATCATTGTGTAGCAGTTGGAAATCCATGTCGATTCATTCGAAGAATTAATGGAGATAAAAATGATTAAGATGATAGCATTCGATTTTGATGGGACAATAGCTGATACAATTCCAATGTGTATTGAGGTTTTTAAAAAGGCGATGTTACCTTATAGCGGCTATGAATTAACGAATAATGAGATTATTCAAACCTTTGGACTCAACGAGATCGGAATGGTAAAAGCGCTTGCAAAAGACAATTGGAAGTCTGCACTTAGAGATTTTTACATTTATTATGAGAAAATGCATGATAGCTGTAGGACACCATTTCCTCAGATTTGTGACATGATTGAATATTTGAAGGAAAAAAACATTTTAGTTCCATTGATAACAGGAAAAGGGCAAAAAAGCTATGATATTTCTTTAAAGAAGCTGGAACTGGAAAATTGCTTTAGTGATGTTATGGTAGGAGCTGAAACACGAAATAATAAAGCTGATTCGATTTCAAAATTACTAGAAAAATACGCCATTAAAAAAGATGAGTTTTATTATGTAGGGGATGCAGCTAGTGATATCAATGCTTGTAGGGAGGTTGGTGTAACTTGTTTATCAGCCGCATGGTCAGGAAGTGCAGATTTAGAAAAGTTGAAGAAGATTAATCCGGATTATATTTTTTTCAATATTGTTAGCTTAAGGATTTTTTTAGAAAGTCTATTCGTGCTGCCATGAATTTATTATAGCAATTAATATTTGAGTATGAATATTTGGAAGTTGGAACAGTTCCTGCTGGTAAAAAGATGAAGTTAATAACCCTTGAAAGTGGCGTATACAGCAGCACTTCCAAGGGATTTTTTTAGGAGGTGCAGCCTTGCTTATTAACGAAATTTATAAAATACTTTTTATTTTTCCAAAATTTGATATATAATGGAGGGAAAGACGAATGAAAGAACATTAAATTATCGCCTATAAGTGGAGGAGACATATATGAAATCAACTCATTTCTCATGGAGAAAAGGGGAAAAAGATATCGTTATCACCTCCAAAGGAAATCAATTATTGGAATTAGTACCGGAAGACCTAAAGAAACAATTCAGGCATTCAGTTCAGTCGGATGGGGAAGCAGAACTAACAATTGCAGAAGATGAAAAGAAATTGATGCAGAAATTGATGAAGTAACCAAAAAAGTAAAAATCTCTATGAAAAAAGCTACTGAAATTGGGTTTAATACGGAGGAAGAGATTAAAATGAAGATACAAGAAATGACTCTTACATCAAATTGGTTAGTAAAAGATAGTTCTGCAGAAAAGCAAGATAAACAGAGGGAAGTAGCCCCAATATTAGGGAATGAAAGCAATATTAAAGTTTCGATTTCAGAAGAGGGGCAGAATGCTTACAGAAATAGTCTGAATAATTTGGAAGGGTATACTCCGTCGTCATTAGAAGAATTATTTAGTCATATGGAAGAGGCAAAGATATGGGCATCAGGCAAATTTGATATGGATGTTACAAATTCTCTTTATATTGAAATGAAACAATTAGAGGGTGGAAGGATTTCTTATATCAAGGATAGAGATGGGAGTTATGATTTATTCGATGTAGCTCATGGTACCTTGGAAGCTTATGCAATTATGTATGATAAATTAGTGCAAGGGCATAAAGATGGAACAAGAGAAGTATATACAAATTTCGCGGATGAACAAACATGTCGGTTGGTTACACTGGAAGAGGATCTGGCATTTTTAGATAAAGCATTTGACCGTTGCCTGGAGAATGTCAAAGGTTATATCCATGCCCAAGAAACTTCCTCATGGGCCTCTTGGATTAATTTAGACTCAATTCTTTCTCAAAAGTATAAAGATCAAACTTATGACATGATGAACGAAATTAAAGAAGAATTTCAAAAGAGGTCTGAGGAAAGATATGCAAATGGGGGAAGTTATGCAGGCCGTGATGAAATATCAAGTACCATAAACAATCTATTTAAAAGCATTTTTATAGGGGATATTGAATTTGTTGAAAGTATCAATAACTTGTTTTCAAAGGTTAAGGTGAGATCGAATTATTGATTCTCGATGTAGACGTAAAGAACATAGATACTTTGATTTTACTACTTGGACAGCTATTTATAGCTGTCCGGCCTAATCTATTATCTGTTCATTTATTTCCAAGGCCACTTGTGCACTCTTATTTCCTAGTGCGGCTGCTTGCTGCCATAGTTCTATCGCTTTTTCTATATTCTGTGGAACTCCGATTCCTTTATCGTACAAGAATCCCAAATCATACTGAGCATACTTTTGTCCCTGGTTTGCCGCTGATGTAAATAAATTTATAGCCGCTTCAATATTTTTCTTAACACCATGACCATCACGGTAGTAACACCCAAGTTCATATTGCGCATCCGCACTGCCCTGTTGTACAGCTTTATCATACCACTCGATTGAAAGCTTTCTGTTAGCTGGCACACCATAACCACTGCCATATCGAAAGCCAACCTCATACTGGGCTTGTATATGTCCCTGCTGCGCCGATTTCATATACCATTCAAATGCTTTTTTATAAGCGCCTCGTTTACCCACGAGAGCTTCCTTGGAGTAATAATTAGCAACCTCAAATTGTACATTGACATCGCCTTCTTCTGCTTTTATCGTAAGTTCTTCAATGTTAACCATTTTTAATCCTCCGCTCTGTTATTGAAACTCCTTAATAAATGCATTCATAATGTTCGATCTATATCGATTCTTGTTCACGACTATTTTGAAATTCCTAGTCATCAATGGGTGGTCGACCTTTAGATATACAAGATTTTCATGATCGTCAATCTGTTTAATCAGCTGCCCGGTAGTAAATGTAGCCCCCATACCGCTTTTGCATAGATAGTGCGCTGTCGTCAATTGATCCAAACTCATTGTAATCGGAGGGGATATGCCTTCAACTTCAAATAGCATTTTACTTCTATCATACAGATTGTTGCCTTCGCGAAGCAAAAGGAACGGTATGCTTTTCAAGTCCTCAAGAGACGGTATGGATCGTAAGGCTTCGTGCAGATTGCTTATAACATCCTGTCTTGTCAGAATATATTCTTTGATCAAGGATTCCCCGATTAATTTTTTGGGTATTGCGACATAGAGATAATCAGTAAAACTTTTAAAAAATGTAAATTTACTAGCATCAAAACTTTTCACGCTAAACATCAAATCAATCTTGTTGTTGATGAGTAAATCTGCAAGATTTGCTGAACTGGATTCGATAAACTCTATATCTATCTGAGGATATTTCTCTTTGAATCTGAAGATTATGTCAGGAAGAATAAAGGCAGTAATATACTGGGTTCCGCCAATCATCAGACGACCGGAAGTCATACTGTCCAAATCATTCAGAGCTGCCTTTGTGTTCGATTCCAGCAACATGATTTTTTCAATATGTGATAATATGATTTCGCCCGCAGGAGTCAAAGTGGTTGGATTGGTATTGCGGTCAAAAATAGCATAGTTTAGCTCCTGCTCCAATTTCTTTATAGCAATACTTAAGGCGGGCTGACTGATATGTAAATGATCAGCAGCCTTTGTGAAAGACCCCAATGATTTGACTGCGTAAATATATTCATAAACAGACTCCATGTACTCACCACCAATAACTATTTAATATAAAATATATTTATGGGTTAATAAGATATCTATATTTTACATAAATAGTATAAGCTTCTATAATGATATCAGTCAATAGGTCTATGAATCATTATTTGATTGAAATAGTATATTTGGAGGAATAACAATGTCTAGAGTTATATCCACGGAAGAAATGATTCCAGTGATAGCAAAGCTTTGTATGGATTCTTGTTACCACTTGAACGATAATGTTATCAAAGCGCTGGAATCAGCATATGAAAAGGAAGTGTCACCCTACGGAAAAGACACGCTGAAACTGTTGCTGGATAATGCGGCTCTGGCTTCAAAAGAGAACATACCGGTCTGTCATGATACGGGAATGACTGTAGTCATGATGAAAATCGGTGAACAAGTTTCATGGGTGGGAATGCCTCTGGAAGAGGCAGTAAATGAAGGAGTTCGAAAAGGTTATACGGAAGGGTACTTGAGAAAATCAGTTTATCTTGATCCCCTTAACCGTGTGAATTCAGGTGATAATACGCCTTGCGTTTTACACACTGAGATTGTCCCCGGAGATAAAGTCAAGATTGTCGTCCTACCAAAAGGTGGCGGCAGCGAGAATATGGGAGCTTATACAAACCTGGTACCTGCAGATGGTGTGGAAGGCGTTAAAGAATTTGTTCTCAAATCTGTTCAGGCAGCAGGTGGCAAAGCCTGTCCGCCAATTGTAGTCGGTGTCGGCATCGGTGGTACTATGGATAAAACTACTTTGATAGCAAAGCAGGCGTTATTAAGACCAATCGGAGTCAGAAATTCAAATCCGTTTTATAAAGCTCTTGAAGAAGAATTATTGGAAGAAATCAATAAATTGGGAATCGGTCCTTTGGGTATGGGAGGTCGAATGACAGCCCTTGATGTTCATATTGAATATTATCCCTGCCATATCACCTCTTTACCTGTAGCTGTTAATTTACAATGCCATTCAGTTCGTCAGGCGTCGGTAGAACTATAGTAGTTGAAAGGGGAAATGAAATGGAATACAATACAATCAAGATGACCGCACCAATTACTAAAGAAATGGTAAAAGACTTAAATATCGGTGATGTCATATATCTTTCGGGTGTCATTTATACAGCCAGGGATGCGGCTCATAAAAGAATTCAGGAGAATTTTGAGAACAATAGAAAACAACTGATTGAACTGGAGGATCAGATTATTTTTTATGTAGGACCCACACCGGCAAAGCCAGGCAAAGTGATTGGGTCTGCCGCACCAACCACAAGTGCCAGGATGGACAAATATGTAGAGATGATGCTAAAGCTTGGGGTTGTCGGCATGATTGGCAAAGGTGAAAGAGCGGACTATGTTGCAGATTTATGCAAGGAATATGGGGCATGCTATTTCTTAAGTATTGGAGGTGCTTCCGCTATGATCGCTAACCAGATCAAAGACCTTGAAGTTGTTGCCTATAAAGACTTGGGAACGGAATCAATAAAACGATTAGTTGTTGAAGATATGAGACTAATCGTGGGTATTGATACTAAGGGGAGAGTGTTTCAAGACGAGCAGGTAAAGAAATACAGAATTACGGATTAATAAAATGGAATGCGTAATTTCTAGCATTTAGTCAAACATTCTGTGGAAGTTCATTAACAAAACTTTGAGAGGATGTATACTGCGTCACAAATAGGAAACTAAGAGATTATGATTCGATTCAGGAGGTAAGTGAATGAAATTGTTGCATTTTAAAAAAAGCAATACAGCTTTTTGGGGCATTTATGATGATGCAAAGGCGTTAATTTTGACAAATATGGAAGAAACATCGAAGCTTCAAACCTTTCAGGACGTCATCAGTTATTTTGACGATGAGGATATGAAAAGCCGGTTGACCGATGCCGTGAAACGGGAAGAAGTCAAGCTGCTTCCGCCAGTCCTACCGACCAAGAACATTCTGTGTATCGGCAAAAACTATGCTGACCACATCAAAGAATTTAACGGAACAGATGAGGATATCGCAAGAATCAGGGAAACACCTATATTTTTCACAAAAGCCCTGTCGTCCCTGATAACAGACGGTGACACAATCATGAGTCATACTGAAGTAACTGCTGCAATCGACTATGAAGCGGAGCTGGCTGTCATCATCGGGAAAAAAGGCATCAACATTTCTAAAGAGGAAGCCTATGAGTATATCTACGGCTATAGTGTGCTAAATGATGTGTCCGCTAGAGACCTGCAAAAGAATCATCAGCAGTGGTTCAAGGGAAAAAGCCTCGATACCTTCTGCCCCATTGGACCCTGGGTCGTGACGAAGGATGAGGTTCCTGAACCGCAAAACCTTAAGGTACAGAGCATCATCGATGGTGAGGTTCGTCAAAGTGCCAATACGAATCTGATGATCCATCCCATTAACGAGCTGGTGGAATGGCTGTCCAAGGGGATGACCTTGAATCCGGGCGATGTTATTGCAACAGGAACACCAAGTGGCGTTGGTATGGCATTCAAACCGCAGCGTTTGTTAAAAAGCGGTTCTACGGTTGAGATTGTTGTTGAAGGCGTAGGGAGATTAAAGAATGTTGTAGAATAATGCCATTGAATAATGCCATAGCATAATGGTATTCTAAGCAACATGAAAAGAACACTTTGAAAACGGATCATCTTGCATGTGGGAATGCTTCTTTATAATGGTACATGATTCTTTAGGTCGCCAACTCTATAGAAATGAGTATACAAATTGTCCCTAGGAGTGCAAGTGCTCACGGCTAATTTGTATACTCATTTCTGTATGTCTGAACTATGACCGATTACCTCAAATACCGCCACAGCGTAGTCCTGCTAATCTGCAGCTGCTTGGCTGTAAGGCTTTGGTTGCCGTGGTTTCTTGCCACGGCTTTTTTTATAATATCCCGTGTGATATCCTCCAGCGGTCGTTCCAAATTCATAGAAGTATCTACTATTGTCCCATTGGAGCTGTTAATAGAGGAACGTTCCTTATCCAGAAGCATGGCAACAGAATTACTGGTAATGTAAGGCGTAACCGTCAGCACCACCAGCTCTCTGGTCAGTCGTTTGAACTGTGTGTAATTCTGAGGCCAATCATAATGCATCAACATTTCCAGGGCCTTGGGCTCAAAGCCTGCAAGTTGTTTGCCCAGGTCTACATTCAACGTGGACAGATAGATGCTTGATAGGGTAGGAAGCTCGTGAATCCGCTCCCGCAAAGGCGGCAGACAAATGGTCAGGCAGGACAGGCGATTGACAAAGTCCTGGCCTTCCGG
>JAQZBD010000334.1 GCA_029239235.1 Herbinix sp. | reverse complement strand
TTTTCTTCATTTCCGGCTTACTCATTTTTCTGATTTTCAAACCATATTCCACATTCTGACGTACTGTTAGATGAGGGAAAATGGCATAATTCTGAAACACCATACCAATATTTCTTTTGTGAGCAGAGATATTGTTAATTTCCTTATCATCAAATTTAATGACTCCTCCCTCGATGCTGTTAAAACCTGCAATCATTCGAAGTAATGTTGTTTTTCCACAGCCGGAGGGGCCTAATAGAGTAAAGAATTCACCATTTTTTATTTGAACGGAAAGGTCTGGAATGATTGTTACATCTCCATATTTTTTCACTACATTTTCTATATTAATTGAATTGCTCATTGTCAATTTCTCCTTTTCTTTATGCTTATAAAGATAATTACGAAACTATATCGTTTTTACAATTACCTATTACTGCTGTCTCAGGGGATTTTCTTTATAGAATAAGCCCACAACAGGGTTGTGAGCTTATCCCTAAATCTTTTTACTATGGTATTAATTTCATTTAATAGCTTGTAAATACGTCATTAAATTTCTCTAACCATTCTTCTTTCTTTTCCACTACTAAATCTTCATCATCAAATATAATATTCATTTCTTCTTTTGGTAATAAATAGCTAGGAGCCGGTACGTCCGTTCTTACAGAACGACGGTTCAATTGCTCTACAATAATTGTCTGTGCATCTTTTCCGGTAATAAAGTCGATAAATGCCTTTGCATTTGCCATATTCTTTGCATTTTTAATGATATAAACACCATCCGGCTTAGAAATAACGCCTTCTTCCATATATACAAGTTTCACCGGTGCACCATCTGCTACATATTTTGCTCCACCTTCTTCAAAGGTAAGACCTACAACATATTCGCCATCTGCAACGCCCTTGTATACTGCGGAGGATCCACTTAATAATTTACCATCCAAATTCTCGCAAAGCTTGCCTACATAATCCCAACCAGCATCCGGGTCACCTTTGCCCATTGCATAAAGCATGTTAATTAAATGCTCATAGGAAGAGGAGGATTTGGAAGGATCACAATGAGCGATTTTGCCCTTAAGTTCCGGGTTCAATAAATCTTCATAACCATTTATTTCAATGTCTCCGATCAAATCAGTGTTTACCATAATTACACTGGGTATATCCGTAAATCTTGTAAGTGGGCCTTCCACGTTCTTCATTGTCTCTTGTACAAACTCTTCATTTACTGATTGATAGCTTTCGAATAAATTCATCTGCGGTTTCATTGTCGAAAGTGATCCGCCCCAGAAGATGTCTCCAAGCGGATTTGCTTGTTCTGATTCAACTCTTTTCAATAACTCTCCGGTACCTGCTGCAATAACTTCGACCTTAATTCCTGTCTGAGATTCGAATTCGCTGACTAAAGGATTAATAAATTCCAAGGGATGAGGACAATATATTACTAAATCACCTGTTGCCTCTGTTGTTTCTGTTGCTGCTGCCTCTGTTGGTTCAGCGGTTTGAGCTGTCTCTTTTGTGTCGGTTGCTTCTGTGGTCTCAGTTTTCACTGTATCTTTTTTGGTATTGCTGCAAGCAGCAAGTGATAAGACCATACATAGTACCAAACAAATCGATAATAATTTTTTCATTTTTGTTATCCCCTTTTCTTATATTTTGTTTGTAAGGTTATTTTATCTTAAGTACCCGATATAAAAAACCTAGTTTTCAGCATATATGTCTCAAAAAATGAACCAACGCTATTTTTGTTGTATATATTCTACTAAAACCATTAAATATATTCTAATTATCAGTGCATTAGTTATAATTTATGGTATAAATTTCTGCGTATGCTTCGTCACTTTTACAGCTTGATTTTTAATGGTGTGTGCAACAAATAGAAGCTAGTTATATTACCAGATAAGAGCTCGGCAATATAACTAGCTTCTATTCATCAGCAGTAAATGGTTCTACTGCGTGTAATTCTCGTGTGTCTTTCCTACCTTTGCAAGTCGTGTTTGTTTAAAAGCTTCCCGATTATCTTGATTGCATAATCCACTTCTTCTTCCGTATTCTCATACCCAAAAGAAAATCGTATCGTACCGGAAGGGAAGGTACCCAGTGTCTTATGTGCATTTGGTGCACAATGCATTCCTACTCTGGTCCTAATTTTATATTCGTGATCCAACACATAGGCTAGCGTCGCTTCATCCATGGTTTCACTTTGAAGGCTGACAACAGCGCCGCGCTCTATACTGTTAGTCTTTCCAATAACTCGTATTCCTTTGACTTGTGATATTCCATCGATAAAGCGCTGTGTTAGGCTTAATTCCTTTTCTCTAATTTGATTAATTCCTACCTCATCCAGATAAGTAAGACTTCGATGCAACCCCATAATCCCGGGAAGATTCATCGTCCCCGCTTCAAATTTATCCGGCAGAAATTCAGGGGTATCTTCCGTATCCGAAATACTTCCCGTTCCTCCGGTAATCAAAGGTGTCATCTGATCTGCCATTTCATCCGTTATAAGAAAGCCACCGATGCCTTGCGGTCCCAATAGTCCTTTATGACCGGTAAACGCCAGTGCATCAATATGCATTTTTGTCATGGAAATTGGAAATACCCCAGCCGTCTGCGCAGTATCTACAATAAATTTCAGCCCATACCGGTGTGTAATCTCTCCAACCTTCTCGATAGGAAGCAAAGTACCGCATACATT
>JAQZBD010000105.1 GCA_029239235.1 Herbinix sp. | reverse complement strand
GAATACCTGGTGGACGAAGGTTACAATCGCCGGTTTGTTATGCTTCTTTATTGTTATCCAGAGAGTCATTGCTGTAAGAGCGGATAAGCTGAAAGGTAAGGCATTGGCTGAATAGGAATTATAAATTACAAAGAATAGATAATTGCGAAACAATATAGGAAACAATATAGGTTGTGAAATTGCATCCACAGCAGATACTATTCCTACGCTCCAACGCTTCCTGCGGGCTTAGCTTCCGCTTCGGAACAGTATCTGCTGTGGATGCAATTGCTCAAGTTTATGAGTTTTGCAATTATCTAGAGACGAAAACCAAGAGACGAAAACCAAGAGACGAAAACCAAGAGACAAAACCAAGAGACAAAACCAAGAGACAAAATCAAGAGACGAAACCAAGAGACGAAACCAAGAGACGAAACCAAGAGACGAAACCAAGAGACGAAACCAAGAGACAAAACCAAGAGACAAAACCAAGATGCAAAACCAAGATGCAAAACAAAGATATAAAAACCAAGATGCAAAAACCAAGACGAAAAAACCAAGACGCAAATACCAAGACGCAACTAACTAAATATAAACAGCAAGATTCGCGGAAAATTGATTTATTCCCATATAATCATTGCTCTTATTCCCTTTTTAATGATCGGAATTGTAGGAATTGTACTGTCAGTCAAAGAGGCGGAGAGGAATGTTACCCAACATACGACCCAGATGATTACTCAGGTGGAGCAGACACTGGATGTCTATATGGGTAGTATTGAAAAAACTACCAATATGCTTATCAGAATCCTGGAGGATACCACCACAACGGACGAAAGCAATAATCTAAATGCTGACTGGCAGCAGGACAACAACTATGTGGTTCATAATATGAAAATAGTAGCAGACACCCATCCAGAGATCGCGGGTGTTTTGTTTGCGTCTGCCAATGATAATTACATCAGCATTGGTATGACGAGAATATCGAGGGATTCCTTTCAGGAGGAAAGCTGGTATCAGAAGGCTTGTGAGGACTCGGAGGTCATGCATATTATCAGTAACGTAACGGGAAGAAATATTGTAACAGATGCAGCTTATAGCATTGATGATGTATTCTCTGTGGTAAAGGCAGTGAAGAATCCGAACACAGGAGAGATAGCAGGAGTTTTACTCTTTGACATCAGGCATACGATCATATCCGCAGCGGTGAAGGATGCGATTATCGGGGAAAGCGGATTCGTGTTCATCCTGGATGAGGACAGCCATATGGTATATACACCGGTAAATAAAATTGTATACCGGATAAAGCCCGAATGGCTGGAAAATGAAGCGGTTCCCTTGGTGGTCGAGATAGCCGGAAGCAAGTATCAGATCAGATTTCAGAAATCTGAATATACGGGCTGGAAGATGGTAAGTGTGGCATCCTATGATGAGATTATGGGCGATGTCAACCAGATGATTCTGATCTATATCGGAATCCTGATTCTGACTCTTATGATTGTATCCTTTGTCACCTTAAAAATATCTTCAACCATCACAGAGCCCATAATCGAGCTGAGAAACCTTATGAAGAAGACGGAAAAGGGGGATCTTACGGTTCGGTTCGAGGGAGACTACCAGGATGAAGTCAGTGAACTGGGACGAAAATTCAACCGAATGCTGCAACGAATCCAGGAGCTGGTAGATCAGGTCTATGAGGAGCAGGAGAGTAAGCATCAGGCAGAGTTAAAGATCGTTCAGGAGCAATTTAAGCCTCATTTTCTATATAATACCCTGGATACGATCAACTGGATGGCAAGGGCACATAGTGCAAGTGATATTGTTAAGCTGGTCGATGCACTTACTAATGTATTTCGCATTAGCTTAAGCAAGGGAAAAGATTACATTACCATGGAGGAAGAGATGAAATATATCTCTAATTACCTCTATATTCAGCAGATTCGCTATGGCAGCAAGGTCTATTACAGCATTGATATGGACGAAACCTTACATAAGATGGTAGTACCCAAGCTTATCTTGCAGCCCCTTGTGGAAAATGCAATCTATCATGGAGTTAAGATGAAGCGGGGCAGCGGACATCTTGAGGTCAGCATTAAACGGAGTGACAGAAATACGGTTTTGCTGTCCGTCAAGGATGACGGCCAGGGAATGAATGAAGAGGCTGCCGGGCGGCTGCGCAGTCTGTTAAATGGTACGGCGGCACCGGAAGAAGATTATGGCTTTGGACTTTACTATATCAAGGAACGGCTGCGGCTGCGATACCGGAGTTCCTATGCAATTTACATTGAGAGCGTTGAACAGGAAGGAACAACTATTACGATAGAAATCCCGGAAGAATATTAAGGAAAGGAAGAAAAGAGTATGAAGAATTGGAAAAAAGACATGTTTCGGATGTCAGCCATGTTGATTATAGTATGTATTCTATTCTTTTTCTTCTGGTTCTGGGGATCGGAGTCCAGAAATAGTATCAGCGGAGATGATGAGGTTAAGTATGTCATTGGCGTTTCTCAGGCAAATATGCGGGAGGATTGGCGTTTAGCTTTAATGGCAGAGCTGGAGAAGGAGATGCTTCGCCATAAAGATATCAGAATCATTACCACAGATGCTACAACCAGTGTGACGAAGCAGAAGCAGGATATTGACCGGCTGCTGGATTTTGGAATTGATTTATTGATTGTATCACCCTGTGATACAAAAGCAATGACGGATAAAATCAAGGAAGTATATGATAACAATATACCGGTCATCGTGATGGATCGGGCAATTGAGGGCTTTGACTACACCCTCTACATAGGACCGGATAATGAAGTGATTGGCAGACAGGCGGGTAATTTCATTGGTGAACGGTTTGGAAAAACTGGCTGTACCGTGCTTGAGCTTAGCGGAAAGGATATGGCGATTCAGAGTGAGGAAAGAAGTGAGGGCTTTGATTTGGCCATTGAGGATCATCCTCGAATTGTGAAAAAAGTCTGTGTCATGGATAATGAACTAAGGGATACAGCCTATGACTATTTATTGAAGGAAAAGGAAGTGCTCCAGGGGGTAGACGTAATATTTGCACATAATGATTTCATAGCCCTGGGTGCATATGAAGCCCTTGTGGAGCTGGATCTGGATAAGGAAATACAAATTGTAGGAAGTGATGGCTTTACCGGCAAGAATGAAGGAATTGATCTGGTTATGAGTAATAAAATAGCTGCAACCATCTCCTGCCCCACCGGAGGAAAAGAAGCCATTGAATATGCCCTTAATATTCTTAAGAAGGAGAGCGGCGTGCCAAAGCAGGTAATTCTGCGAAGCGATACCATCACAGCGGATAATGCAGCAGAGTATCTGAAGAAATTAAATACCATTTGGGAAGATAAAGAGGAAGAAATCGTTGTAGGTTATTCTCAGGTCGGGCAGGAGAGCCAGTGGAGGCTGGCAAACACAAAGTCGATTAAAGAAGCGGCAGAGGCCTTTCAGGTTAGGCTATTATTCGAAGATGCCAATCAAAAACAGGAGAACCAGTTTGCTGCAATCCGTAAATTTATCAAAGAGGATGTGGATGTAATTGTGGTATCCCCAGTGGTAGAATACGGCTGGGAGGAGATCCTGAGGGAAGCGAAGGCTGCGGGAATACCGGTTGTAATGTCTGACCGAAATGTAAAGGTAGATATCACAGAAACAGATTTAATTACAACCTATATCGGAGCAGATTTTATTGAGGAAGGCAGAAGGGCTATGCGCTGGGTGAGAGACAATGTACCCTCTGTGAATTCGGAGGTAAAGATTCTTGAGATTCAGGGAAATGAAGGGGCATCGCCAACAGAAGAAAGAAAAAAGGGATTTGAAGAGACCTTGCAGGAGAGCGAGGGCTACCGGGTGGTGTACTCTGCTAATGGGGATTTTACGACTGAGGGCGGAAAGCGGGTTATAGAGCAGTATTTAAAGGAGCAGGACTGGGATATTGATGTCATATTCTGTCACAACGATGATATGGCATTGGGAGCAATCGAGGTGCTGGAGGACTATGGGATTAAGCCGGGAGTGGATGTAAAAATTATATCCGTTGACGGGACAAAGGCAGCCTTTCAGGCAATGGCACAGGGAAAATTAAATTGTGCCGTAGAATGTAACCCGATGCTTGGGAATCAGCTGATGAAGGCGGTACGTGATCTGATCTCAGGTAAGCAGATGCCCCTTAGGATTATTACGGAGGAAAGAATCTATGACCAGAAGCAGGCGGAGGATTTGATAAAAACTAGAGTGTATTAAAGTGCAGGAGTAGAGTGGGGATAGAGTAGGAATGATGCCTGGTTTTCCAAGTAGGAAAGCCGGGCATTAGTTTTGCCTGTGTGCCTTAGTCCTGTCCTATGTGCTAAGACCAACATGCCTATGTGGTCAATGGGGAACCAAAATGCTATGCAACTTACGCCAAAAAAACAACAGTTTATGTACAGAGTGCTGACAAAAATGAAAGATGTATTATACTCTAGGATAGCACTAATATGTAATTCGTTTTATAGGTTTGATTATCAAGCAACTTCTAATAACCTAATAACTTACAGTATGGGAGGATACAAACAGTTATGAAATATAAAGCACTAATTGACAGGATGACCCTTGAAGAAAAGGCATCTCTCCTGTCAGGATTAGATTTTTGGCAGACGAAGCCGATCAAAAGACTTAATGTCCCAAGCATGTTCCTATCAGATGGTCCCCACGGAATTCGTAAGCAGGCGGGAGCTGCTGACCAGCTTGGACTAAATGCCAGTGTACCGGCTACCTGTTTTCCGACAGCAGCGACAATGGCGAACAGCTGGGATCCGATTCTTGGAGAAGAGCTGGGGCGTATGCTGGGTGAGGAAGCAGTGGAGCAGGGCGTAAATGTACTGCTGGGACCGGGACTGAATGTGAAGAGAAGTCCTCTCTGCGGACGTAATTTTGAATATTTCTCTGAGGATCCCTATTTGGCTGGTAAGATGGCAGCAAGCTATGTCAGAGGAATCCAGTCTAAGGGGGTAGCGGCGTGTCCAAAGCATTTTGCGGCAAACAGTCAGGAGCTGCTGCGTATTGCAAGCGATTCTGTAATGGATCAAAGGACGCTACATGAAATCTATCTTACTGGCTTTGAGATTGTTGTTAAGGAAGCTAATCCAAAGTCCTTAATGAGTGCTTATAATAAAGTGAACGGAATTTATGCCAATGAAAATAAATATCTCCTGCAGCATATCCTGCGGGAGGAATGGGGCTTTGAAGGCTTTGTGGTATCTGACTGGGGCGGAAGCAATGACCATGTGGTTGGTGTGGAAGCCGGCTCCCATTTGGAAATGCCAACAACGGGAACGGATTCTGACCGTGAGCTGGTGGTAGCAGTAGAGAATGGCGATCTTACGATGGAGCAACTAGATCAGAGAGTGGATGAATTCCTAAGTGTTCTCTTCGATGTGACAAAGGCGACCAAGGAGGCTAAGGGTGAATTTGACGTGGATAGCCATCACAAATTCGCTATGAAGGCAGCAGAGGAATCCATTGTGCTTCTGAAAAATGAGAATAATATTCTTCCGTTGAAGGCTCATACCAAGATTGCGCTGATCGGTGAGTTCGCAATGAACCCAAGATATCAGGGTGCCGGTTCCAGTGTAGTTAATAGCACCAGACTTGACAGCATTAAGAATTGCATCTGGAAGACAGGCTTTGAAGTTGCGGGCTATGAGCCGGGCTATATTCGTACCGGCAGGAAGAATGAGCAGCTGATCACTGCGGCCTGTGAACTGGCTAAGAATGTGGATGTGGTATTGTTATACATTGGCCTGGATGAGATCAGTGAGTCAGAAGGACTTGATCGTAAGCATATGAAGCTGCCTCAGAACCAGATTGATTTAATTGAAGCCTTAGGTAAGCTTGGAACAAAGATTATAGCGGTGTTAAGCGCAGGCTCTGCAATCGAGATGCCTTGGATTAATAACTGTGAAGCAGTAATTCATGGGTATTTGTCAGGACAGGCAGGAGCGGAAGCTATGTTGAAGGCCCTGACCGGTGAGATTAACCCAAGTGGTAAACTGAGCGAAAGCTATCCACTGCGCTATGAGGATGTATCCAATCAAAACTATTATCCGGGATATGAAAGAACAGCAGAATACCGGGAAGGTTTATATATAGGATATCGTTACTTTGATACAGCGCAATTACCCGTATTATTCCCCTTTGGCTATGGTCTTAGTTACACCTCCTTTGAATATTCCGAGCTTCAGGTGACGGAGAAGGAAGCTACCTTTACGATCAAAAATACTGGAAGCAGAGAAGGTAAGGAGATAGCACAGCTATATGTTCGCTCGTTGGACGGTAAGGTATTTCGTCCGGCAAAGGAGCTAAAAGGGTTCCGTAAAATTAAGCTGGCTCCCGGAGAAAGCAAGAATGTAAGAATTTCCTTTGATGATAAGACCTTCCGTTATTTTAATGTTGATACCAATCGCTTTGAAGTAGAGAGTGGCAATTATGAGATAATGATTGGTGCCTCCAGCAGGGATATTAAGCTAAAAGACACGCTGTATGTTCAGGGGACGGATGCAGTAAGCCCGTATAATCCAATAGATTACCCAAGCTATTATTCCGGAAAGATAACAAGGGTACCAGATCAGGAATTTGAGCTTTTACTGGGTAGGCCTATTCCGGAGACAAAGTGGAATACTAGCCTGCCGCTGGAAAGAAATGATGCCATTTCACAGCTCTTCTATGCAAAATCAGGCTTAGCAAGATTGGTGTACAAGATACTTACGGGAATCAAAAATCGCTCGGAAGCGAAAGGAAAGCCTGATCTGAACATTTTATTCATTTACAACATGCCGTTCCGTGGTATTGCAAAGATGGCCGGTGGTGCTATAAATCTTGATATGGTTGATGGTATTCTCAAGATTGTTAATGGTCATTTCTTCAAAGGCGTGGGACATTTGGTTGGAGCTTTGGTGAGATTGTCAAAAGCGAATGCGGATACAAAGAAGAAGCTGGAAAATGCAAAAAAGTAGATTGGGGGGAAGTAAAATGAGTAATACAACCACGAAAGAACAGAATTCCTTTATGAAGATGTGGAAGAACTTTAGCGAGAAGCACCCGACAGTGGCACAGTTTATCGTATTTTTCATACTTAGTAACGGTGTAACCTTATTACAGATGATTATGATGCCCTTGTTGAAAGGTGCATTTGAAATGACTGAATTAGTTAAGGTTAATTTTCAGATAGGACAAATAGGTAAGAATTTTGATGGAAGTTTGTATTATATTTTTAACTACGCAGCCGGATCTTTGGCAGAAGGCGGGGGAGGTGGCCTAGCTTATTTCCTGGCGGTTGAGATTGCCCTTGGAATGGCTCAGATTATCAATTTCTTCTTGCAGAGAAATATAACCTTTAAATCCAAGAGTAATATTTGGAAGGCGGCCTTTTGGTATGTGATTGCATATATCATCATATCGATTGGAGCAGCGGTACTTCAGGGGCTTTACAAAGCTCCGATCTATAATCTGCTAATGAATACAATGAGCTTGGGAGGTTTTGGAGAAACACTGGCTGACTTTGTTACCATGTTTATTAATAGTACCATTTCCTTCTGGGTGTTCTTCCCAATCTTTAAAATTATATTTAAAAATGAGGCAGAATAACGTTTTAATAATTAGCAATACGTTTAAATAAAAATATCATGTGTCAGAGGAAAAGGGGCGATCCCAAAATGTAGCTTATACAGTTATGACAAGTCATATCTGTAGGGATACATTTTGCGATCGCCCCTTTTCCGTACCTATATACATAGTTAAGGCATATCTATAATAACCCGTTCGGCAAGAAGCGTTTCATAATATTTTTCCTTGTGTGCTAATACCTCAAGGCGCTTTTGCATTTCTTTCAAATCCTCCTCAGCCTTTTTCTTTTGATTTAGTATAATCTGATACCGCTCATGAACGGTTGAATCACCCTCCTGACATAGATTAATATAATGCTTTATCTCTGATATGGACATTCCGGTATTGCGTAAGCATAATACAAGGTTTACCCAGCTGAGACTTTCTTCGGTAAAGATACGGTTTTTATAATGATCTCTTGATACCTCGGGAAATAAACCCTGGTCATCATAAAATCGTATGGTATGAACGGAAATACCAAGCTTATCAGAAAGCTGTTTTACAGTATACTGTGACATAATCCAGTCCCCCAATCGAATAATTAATAAGGCTTCTTAAAATACTTGAAAATTCTTACTATGGCTTATCATCCATAGGTCTCCCTAAAGGTGAAAATAAAGCAGGAGTTTAGACTCGAAAGAAGTAATTTATCTTTGATTTCATAAGATATTTACTGAGAATTACATATTTTTGGTTGACTTCGAGTTACTCGAATGATTTATAATTAGTGTAGCATTTTATTGATAAGATGGCAATGTTCTAATTGCTGCCATAACAAAATTAGATTAAATGATGGAGGAGTGTCATTATGTCAGATACTTATTTGCAAAAAGACATTAAAAACTTGGGCTTTGGATTAATGCGTTTACCCATGGAAGGGAAAGAGATTGATATTAAGCAGGTTGAGCGGATGGTAGACAGCTATATGGAAGCGGGCTTTACATATTTTGATACCGCTTATATCTATCATAATGGATTATCTGAGGGTGTTGTTAAAGAAGCGATTGTAAAGAGATATCCAAGAGAGTCGTTTCAGCTAGCAACCAAAATGCCGCTATGGTTAATTAAAAAGCAAGAGGATTTGCAATCCATATTTGATACTCAGCTGGAGCGTACCGGGGCAGGCTACTTTGATTATTATTTGCTGCATTCCATGGATAAGCAGAAGGCAGCAGATGCAGAGAAAACGGGCGCTTGGGAATTCGGTTTGGAAATGAAGGAAAAGGGATTCGTAAAGCATCTAGGTTTTTCTTTTCATGATACAGCAGATGTTCTCGATGATATTCTGACAAAGCATCCGGAGGCGGAGTTTGTACAGCTGCAGATTAACTATGTGGATTGGGAAAGTAAGGACGTACAGTCTAGATTATGCTATGAGGTTGCCCGCAAGCATAATAAACCCATTATCATCATGGAGCCTATCAAGGGTGGTGCACTGGCTGGTATGAGACCGGAGATTCAAGAGATGTTTAAGCAGGAAGAACCTGAGTTATCAATTGCTTCCTGGGCTATCCGCTATGCAGCTTCCTTAGAGGGCGTTTTCATGGTATTGAGCGGTATGTCAAACATGGAGCAGATGGAAGATAATCTGAGCTATATGAAGGAGTTTAAACCTCTAGAGGAAAAGGATCAAACAATTATTAAAAAGGCTGTGAAAGAGCTGGATAAGGTAGAGACCATTCCATGTACCGGATGTAAGTATTGTGTGGATGACTGTCCACAACAGATCAATATTCCAGAGGTCTTTAATAGCGTTAATAATTTTAGGATTTATCAAAATCTTACCAGTGCCAAAGGAAATTATATGTGGGTTACTTCAAGCAGCGGAAAGGCAGCAGATTGTATCGAATGCGGCTCCTGTGAAAGTCACTGTCCGCAGCATATCACGATTATTGATAACTTAAAGGAAGCAACCATCTTATTCAAATAAAATCATAAAAAAGAAGTGACAAGGGGACGGGGTTAGTGTCACAGGTACACCTGTGACACTAACCCCGTCCCCTTGTCACTTCTTTTTTATGGCTTATTTCGTCCATTCCTGGCTTTGACTTAGAATCTTATCGCCATCTGTTTCCTGTGCCACAGATATCACTGGATTTTCGAATTCTTCGAAAGGAACGGATAAGGTATTTTTGTCAACAAAGGTAGTCTCTTTCGCATTTCCATCGATATAGACGATACTCCATGGGGTAAAATTATCACCGCGGATATAGATAACATCACTTCCCATCTCCATATCTGTGACCTTTGGATCCTCAATACCCATTTTCATGGCTTTTTCAGGATATGGATTCACTCCGTTGAAAACATACTGCTGACCATATAACATATCATATTGAAGAAGTAGCAGATCTTCACTATAATTTGGAGTATTGATGTATCTTTGGTGGAATTTTGTTAATATTCCATTATCATAGCCGATCCGGCTCATGACATAAGAACCTAATTGATAAGCTGACAGATCACGCTTTTCATTTTCCATCGGATAATTGCTCCAAATTACATATTCCGTCTGAAATTTATTTCCATTGATTAAATCTGTTTCATCAAAATCCAAAGGTGGCTGATGATCGCCAAACATTACAACCACGGTTGGCTCATCGAAGGTGGATAACTGATTTAGCAGGTCACCTACAAAGGCATCTGTTTGATGAGCTTGATTTACATAATACTCTACTTGATTCAGAAAAGCTTCACTAGTGTCCGGATTACTGGTGCTCGCTTTAATCAGATTTTCTTCCGTAGGAGTTTCCTGATATTTGCCATGAGATTGAACAGTTATGGTATACACGAAATCCTTGTTCGTATCCGCATTAAGAGCAGACATAATTTGATTTGTTAATACTTTATCCTTGGACCAACCGGTGGGGTTATATTCTACATCATTCATATATTCCAGTGATACAAAATGATCAAAGCCCAGCTTTGGAAATATACTATTACGGTTATAGAAGGTGCCGGTATTGTTGTGTATTACATAACTTTGATATCCGAGTGAAGATAAATTGTAGCACATACTTTCGGCTGTCGTAGATTGTAAAATTGTTCGATAAGGATATTCGCTTGTTCCAAAAAAGTCTATACTCATACCGGAGAGTACTTCAAATTCCGTATTAATCGTACCAGCGCCATAAACAGGAACCGTCAGGTAACCGGAGGAATAATTCTCCTTTAACTTGGTAAAGTTAGGTACTGGGTTCTCTGAATAAGAATAATTGATTAAATGATTCGCATCAAGAAAGGATTCTAGTTGAAGCATTATAATATTAGGCTGTTGGTCGCTATTGTTTGTACTATCACTTGTTGCAAATTTATTAGAGCCATTATTGATATTATTCAATAAAGTTTTCATCCCGGCTTCCGAATATCCTTCCGGTTCACTAATTCCACGGTCAATTACGCTATTTGAGAAACAGTAGGCAAAGCCGTAATCGGCGTAAGCATCAGGCAGATTCGTAAAATCATTCGACAAAGCGCTGACCCTGACAGCAAAGGAGGATAAAAGCAGCATGGATACGGTAGTGATCCCAATTACAAGGGCAGGAATTCTAATCTGCTTCTGATATCTTTTCGCTTTTCGCCATATTACAAACATAAAAGTTAAAAGTGCGGTTAATAAAATTGCAATCAGAACCATTCGAATGGAATCAACATACATTTTGAAAATACCGGATACAGATTTTAATACGTAAAAATCCATAAAGGTTAAGGGCGTTAACCGGAAGCACTGAATTACAAAATTAGCAATTCCTAAACCCATCCAGACAACTCCAATTAAAAGCATCATAAAATATCGCTTGGAGAAAACCATGGAGAGGGATATGGTCAGTAAAACAATCATTGTATTAAATAAAAACATTAGAGGATTTTCTGCAATAAATCCCAAGCCCTGTGATATAGAACGGCGGCTTAGCATTTCCAGTACAAGCACCATAATAAACGATACTAGAATTTGCATCAGAATCTGATGCTTTTGCAATACGACTAAGTTTGATTTTAGATAGGACTTATTCTCTTTATTATTTTTAAAAGCCTTGTTAGCTTGTTGTGACATAGGACAAAACTCACTTTCCTCGTTGAAAACTCCGTGATGCAGTTACATGATTAGGATATCTTATTATATGTATTATATCCAGAAGGATTATATCACTATGAACAACAACCGTCAAATTAAACTGAGAGGAAATTTTACAATTTCTTTTGTTACTTTTAACGAAAATGATAGATATTTAATTCATATTTAATAAGCGGATGTTGTGCTTTCTCTTGGTGAGACATATGAGGGTGGTCATTTTTACTCCATAAATCTGTCACCTTGTTGTTTCTGATTAAGCGTGGTATCTTTATATTGCTTAGTGAAGCAAATAAAAATTACTTGATGTAATTTCCTTTCCCTCCCATCCTAATTATATAAAGAAATAAACCTGGAGAAGCGCGTGTGTGATATGTGTTTCTCCACTTTTATGTTATCGTCAAATATTTGGAAAAGATTGATTTTTTATCAATATAATCATGCAAACATGTACATAAATACATGTTTTTAGTTGCATAATTTTATGAATTATATTATAATATCAACACAATGAATACATAGCAATTTGTAATTAGAGAAAAAGAGGTATGGAAATGAAAAAAAATTTAGTTGGCGACCTAATCTGGGCTTTGCTGCTCCTGATTTGGGTATTAATTCTTGTTGTACCGGTAACAAGAAATGAATTTATTGAAGTTACTACGATACACCCTTATTTGGGGGGCTTTGTGAAATTCTTTATATTAGCCACTATGGGTGATATGTTAGGCTCAAGAGTGTTAAATGGAGAATGGAGGTTCCCTAAAGGCTTTTTATGGAAGGGTGTTGTATGGGGAATCATAGGGATGATGATTACACTAGTATTTACCGTATTCATGGCAGGTGCACAGGGTGCAATGTCAAGCGGCAAGCTGCCTTTTGATGGCTCCACAATAGCAGTGGCATTCTTTGGAAGCTTTATTATGAATACTACCTTTGGTCCAATGATGTATATCTATCACAAATTTGGTGATATGCTGGTAGATCTGTTAATTGAGAAACGCGAGGGTAAGCTACAGGGGAAGGTTACAGTGGAAGCAATGGTGAAAAGAGTTGACTGGCAGAGTCTTGTTAGCTTCTCCTGGATAAAATGCTGTTTATTAATTTGGACGCCTTGCCATACTATCGTATTTTTATTACCAGGAGAATATAGAGTATTAGCGTCAGCCTTCTTGTCCATCCTGCTGGGATTATTAGTTGCCAGTACAAAAAAAGCGGATAAGAAAAAGTTGGTGGCGGCGTAAGCGAGGACTATTCAAGGAATAAAAGAATGATTCATGTGATTTAAGATAAGAA
>JAQZBD010000104.1 GCA_029239235.1 Herbinix sp. | reverse complement strand
GTATTAAGAAGTGCCTATTATAAATATAATAAGCACTCCCTATTTACCATTATTTAATTTTTCATATTGTTATTACGATAACCATAATTTTTACTGCTTGGTTACATGCTCATGAGTAAAGAGATGATCCATACAATACTCATAATTCCCGTCGCATTTGGAACAGAAACGGAACTCTAAATTGTCACCATCCAGCTCAGTTCTTCCGCAAACTGCACATTTATGTCTTGTCACAACATTTTTACCGCGAAATTGTGTCACAGTTCCATGATTTCTAGGATCGTTCATCTGCCTGCGATAATCTGCCTTACGTTTGAACTCTCCGGGGGAAATCCTGTGGTAATTTCTTGTTCCAAAAAAGAAGATCAGGAAGTTCGTAAAGGTTAATATGAGCGGAATGATTAATACCGCAGCGCCACCTCTCACATAATTATAAATGGTATAAAGATAGATTACCCCTTCCAATATTGCCATATATTTTGCCTTGATTGGAATCAAGAAATAAATATAAAACTGTAAATTAGGATACAATGCTGCAAAGGCGAAGAACATTGTACTACAGATTAAGCCCATTGCACCATTCGCTGGAATACTGTATCCGGTGATCAGGTAAACAATCAAGTATCCTATTATATTTAAAATTACACCTGTAAAGAAGTAGAGATTCAATCGAAAGGCTCCCCAATTCTGCTCTAAAGCATTGCCTATCATATAGTAGAAATAGGTTGAGATTGCAAAAAAGAGGATATTACCAATACTATTACCGGGGATAATAAAAGTAACCAGTCTCCACACTTGTCCCTGCAAAATCATATTAAAATCTAAAGAAAGATATGTGTATAAAACATCCGGCATAAATGTTCCAAGGATCAATCCTAAGCAGAATATTCCCACTATATATTTCATCAAATTCGGTATCGCATATCTACCAAGTTTTCTTTCCAACTTATTAATCAAATTCACGTCAAACACCTGTACCTTTCAAACAAAACTAGAATATCTTTCTATTTCTGAACACCATAACAATGATAGCAGCAATCACTAAGGCGGTACATACAACTACGACAAATCCATAGGGTTGGTCGGCTCCAGGAATATGAACAAAATTCATTCCATAGAAACTTGCAATCATTGTGGGTATGGAAAGCACGATTGTAACTGCAGCCAGGAATTTCATTACGCCATTTTGATTATTTGATATAATCGAAGCAAACGCGTCCATGGTTCCGCTTAAAATTCCGCTATAGATATTTGCCATCTCAATAGCCTGCTTATTCTCGATAATCAAATCTTCTAATAAATCCTCGTCTTCCGGATAATGCTTAATACTTTCGATCTTTAACATCTTTTCAAACACAACCTCATTGGAGCGCAGCGAAGTTGTAAAATATACGAGACTCTTTTCCAGTTCTAATAATTCAATTAACTCACGATTCTGTGTAGAAATATGAAGCTTACGTTCGACCTCCTCGCTTTTTCGGTCGATGGTTCGCAGATTTTGAAGAAAGGTTGAAGCGTTCCGATAAAGAATCTGCAAAATAAAACGTGTCTTCTTATAGGTATAGAAATCTCTGACTCTGCCATCAATGAAGCATTTTAGTACCGGAGTCTCCTCCAGACATACGGTAATCATACAGTTATCGGATACTATAATACCAAGAGGTATCGTTACATAACGATCCTTGTCATTTCTTTTCTCAAGCGTTGGAATATCTACTAAAATTAAGGTATAGTTATCCTCAACCTCAATTCTGGCTCTCTCTTCCTCATCCAAAGGGGCTCTGAGATGATCCACCTCAATTCCTGTAGCTTCTGCAACTTCCATCAACTCTGTTGCGGAGGGTGCGGTCATAGCTATCCAGCATCCTTCGGTAATTTCAGTCATTCTCTGTAATGAACCTTCTGTTGTTCTAAAAATATCGATCATAAATGCTCCTTTCCACTGCCTGTGAGCGCGTGCACCCGCTGGGTACACGTTAGAAAACAGCATTTAGACTTAGCGGCGTGAATTTCTACCGATTATGCCCTTAACACATCCTCTACTACTCATAGCAGTCCATATTAAATTTTGTTTTCGTATTCTGTCCTGACTACTACTCGGGCCGGCTTCCATCCATACCACATCCTTTTTTCGTAAATTTGTAAAATGATATACATTACAATGCTGTATCATATATATATTTAGAGATACGCATGAAAAAGATGAATTTCCATTGGAATTCATCTTAATTTAGTAACAGGCTCACATTTAACCTGAACTTATTATAAGTTTTTATAATACCTTTGTCAAATAAAACAAAATTTAATAATGTTCATAGTTTCCTTAGAAAGATGATTATTCAATTACAAATTGCATAAATTTATAGGCCTTGATACTCATATTGTCTCTTTTGTGAAAAGTTATATACATCATTCCATCAATTTACATTTATGTTTTTTTTCTATTAGGAGATGTGTCACTTTACCCCTATACTTTAATCCTGTTGATAAGGAATTTTAAACAATTTATCAATTTTTGTTACATTTTTTCCCTTTGTGGCATATACATTAAGTTAGGGGCAATTTACATTTTCATAACATTACTATAAAATTAATGTGTTGAACTTGAGAATTTGTTAGCGTATAATAAAGAAAGTTGATTTTTATCTTTATATGTAGTAAATAGGGAGTGAATAGCATGAATAAAATCTATAACCTTGGTATAGATATAGGTTCTACAACCGTTAAAATAGCGATTATCAATGATGAAGGAGTGCTCCTCTTTTCTGATTATGAGCGTCACTTTGCCAATATACAGGAGACCCTGGCCAGCTTGATTAAAAGGGCTCAGGAACAACTTGGTGAGATTACTGTATCACCGGTTATCACCGGTTCCGGCGGATTGACCATTTCAAAACATTTAGAGGTTCCCTTTGTCCAAGAGGTAGTTGCGGTATCAACTTCCCTTCAGGACTTTGCACCACAGACCGATGTAGCGATTGAATTAGGTGGTGAAGATGCAAAGATTATTTATTTTACTAATGGAATTGAACAACGAATGAATGGTATCTGTGCCGGAGGTACAGGTTCTTTTATCGACCAGATGGCTAGTCTATTGAAGACAGATGCTTCCGGTTTGAATGAATATGCAAAAAATTATCAGGCTATTTATCCGATTGCTGCACGCTGCGGTGTATTTGCAAAGTCGGATATCCAGCCCTTAATTAATGAGGGGGCGACAAAACCAGATCTTGCTGCTTCCATTTTTCAAGCTGTAGTAAATCAAACCATCAGTGGTTTGGCCTGTGGAAAACCGATTCGCGGCAATGTTGCCTTTTTGGGCGGTCCTCTTCATTTCTTAGGAGAACTAAGAAATGCTTTTATCCGTACCTTGAATTTAACACCGGAACAAATTATTGACCCAGACCATTCCCATCTATTCGCTGCGCTAGGCGCGGCAATGAACGCAAAGGAAAGTACTAGATCAGACTTGTCAAGCTTATATAAAATGCTGTCACTTGGAATTAAGATGGATTTTGAAGTGAATCGAATGCAGCCTCTTTTTAACAATGAAGAGGAATATCAAGCCTTTCAAGACAAGCATTCCGTACATACTGTGAAAAAAGGAAATTTAAATACCTATGAGGGAAATTGCTTCCTTGGTGTCGATGCTGGTTCCACAACCACAAAAGTAGCATTGGTAGGCGAGGACGGATCGTTACTGTATTCCTTCTATAGTAATAATAACGGCAGTCCTCTCAAAACTACCATTCGTGCCATTAAGGAGATCTACGATGTCCTGCCGGAAAAAGCAAAGATTGTACGCTCCTGCTCTACCGGTTATGGAGAAGCTTTAATTAAAGCGGCACTCATGCTGGATGAAGGTGAAGTTGAAACTGTAGCTCACTATCACGCTGCTGCCTTCTTCGAACCTGAGGTGGATTGTATCCTGGACATCGGCGGTCAGGATATGAAGTGCATTAAAATAAAGAATGATTCCGTTGATAATGTATTGCTAAATGAGGCTTGCTCCTCCGGCTGCGGCTCCTTTATTGAAACCTTTGCAAAATCCTTAAATTATGAAGTTCAAGATTTCGCTAAGGTAGCTTTGTATGCCAATAATCCAATTGACCTTGGTACCCGCTGTACTGTATTTATGAACTCTAAGGTAAAACAGGCACAAAAGGAAGGTGCTACTGTTGCTGATATCTCTGCCGGCTTAGCATATTCCGTTATAAAGAACGCATTATATAAGGTAATTAAAATTACCAATCCAAAGGATCTTGGCAAGAAAATGGTTGTTCAGGGAGGAACCTTTTATAATGATGCCGTTCTTCGAAGCTTTGAGATTATCTCTGGTTGTGATGCTGTAAGACCTGATATTGCAGGTATAATGGGTGCTTTCGGTGCGGCATTAATTTCTAGAGAGCATTATGTTGGTGAAGAAAGCTCCATGCTTTCCATCGATGCTATTAATGAGCTGAAGTATGAAACCACTTTAGCACGTTGTAAGCGTTGCACCAATAGCTGTCTGCTTACTGTTAATAAATTCACCGGAGGAAGGCAATATATTACCGGTAACCGCTGTGAACGTGGTCTTGGCAAGGAAAAAAATGTAGATAATATTCCTAACCTTTTTGACTATAAGCTGAATCGATATTTTGACTATCAATCCTTATCAGAAGCTGAAGCAACTCGGGGAGTCGTTGGTATTCCAAGAGTATTGAATATGTATGAGAATTATCCTTTCTGGCATACCTTTTTTACAAAGTTAGGCTACCGTGTAGTGCTGTCACCGACCTCAAACCGTAAAATTTATGAGCTTGGAATTGAATCCATCCCAAGTGAATCAGAATGTTATCCGGCGAAGCTGGTACACGGACATGTGAAATGGTTAATTGACAAGGGGATTTCCTATATCTTCTATCCTAGCATCCCATACGAACGTAAGGAGATTGGAGGAACGAATAACCACTATAACTGCCCTATTGTAACCTCATATCCAGAGAATATTAAAAACAATGTTGAAGAACTTCGTGATTCATCCATTGTATTTGAAAGCCCCTTCCTGTCCTTTGAAAATGTCCAAATTGCAGGAAATCGCTTAGTAGAAATCTTCACCAGTAAACCAGGAATTTCAGAAAAAGAGATAAGGGCTGCTGTTACTGACGCTTGGGCGGAGCTTACTGCTGCAAGAAATGATATGTATAAAAAGGGCGAGGAAACCATGGCTTATCTTAAAGCCTCTGGAAGAAAAGGCATCGTGCTTGCCGGCCGTCCCTATCATGTTGATCCAGAAATCCATCATGGGATTCCGGAATTGATCAATTCCTATGGTGTTGCAGTTCTTACAGAAGATTCTATTTCACACCTGAGTGACGTGGATCGCCCGACCATCGTTGTAGATCAATGGATGTATCATTCCAGATTATATGCTGCTGCCTCCTACGTTCGCAATCAGCCAAACCTGGAATTAATTCAATTGAACTCCTTCGGCTGTGGCCTTGATGCTGTTACCACAGATCAGGTTTATGACATTCTTTCAAAGGCAGGTAAGATCTATACTGTATTAAAAATAGATGAGGTAAATAATCTCGGCGCTGCCAGAATTCGTATTCGTTCCCTGCTTTCAGCAGTTCGTGAACGTGAAAATAAGCATTTAACGGCGAATGTAGCCTCATCTGCTCATAATCGTGTAATCTTTACAGAAGAAATGAAAGAAACCTATACGATTCTTGCTCCGCAAATGTCACCGATTCACTTTGATTTATTAGAGCCTGCGCTTAGAAGCGGCGGATACAAGGTGGAAGTATTACCGAATGACAATCGTAAAGCCGTAGATGTTGGTCTCCAATTCGTTAATAATGATGCCTGCTATCCCTCCCTTATGGTTGTAGGTCAAATTATGGATGCCTTACTATCCGGAAAATATGATTTAAACAAAGTAGCTGTAATGATTACGCAGACCGGTGGTGGCTGCCGTGCTACCAATTATATTGGTTTCATTCGAAGAGCTTTAGAAAAAACCGGAATGTCCCAAATCCCGGTAATCTCTCTAAGTGCTTCAGGCTTGGAGAAAAACCCTGGCCTTAAGATTACACCCGGATTATTAATCTCAGCAATGCAAGCTTTAGTATATGGTGATGTCTTCATGCGAGTACTTTATCGAACCAGACCATATGAGAAAATTCCAGGTTCCGCCAACGCTCTACACCATAAATGGAGAGATTTATGCATCAAGAGCATTGAAAATGGCGCTAAATGGAGTGAATATAAAAAGAACATCCGAAGTATCATTCAGGAATTTGATGACTTGCCTTTGGATGAGACCGTGAAAAAACCTAGGGTAGGTATTGTTGGCGAGATTCTTGTTAAATTCCTCCCTTCAGCCAATAATTATCTGGTAGAGTTGCTGGAATCCGAAGGAGCTGAGGCTGTAATGCCTGATTTACTTGATTTCTTCATGTATAGCTCCTATAATAGTAACTTTAAGGCCAGATACCTTGGCAAGAAGAAGTCCTCTGCTTATATTGGAAATACCGTGATCTGGGCACTTGAAATGCTTCGAGGAACAGCAACTAAGGCTTTTGAAAAAAGTAATCGCTTTACACCACCGGTAGCAATTAAAAAATTAGCTGAGTATGCAGAGCCTGTAGTTTCTACCGGAAATCAAACCGGCGAGGGTTGGTTCTTAACCGGTGAGATGCTAGAGCTCATTCACTCTGATGTAAAAAATATCGTTTGTACGCAGCCCTTCGGTTGTCTGCCAAATCATATTGTCGGTAAGGGTGTCATTAAAGAATTACGCCGTCAACACCCGGAAGCTAATATTGTAGCCATTGATTACGATCCAGGTGCAAGTGAGGTTAACCAGTTGAACCGAATTAAGCTCATGTTGGCAACCGCGGTAAAAAATATGGAAAAGAAAGAGCTTCCAGAAGAACAGTTGCATATAGAAAGTACGCAGACTGAACTTCAATATGAATAATTGAAGATAATTTTTATTCTTGATATCATTACTAATAGGAAAAGAAGGTTATGTTAAGCGATAAACGCGTACATAACCTTCTTTTTTTGCACCTAATAGCTTTTTCAATCAATCATAATTATCGTGTCTGCTATCATCCTCGTCATTACAGGAACAACTGCCTGCTTCCTTTGTACTTATTATGATTGTCTCAGGCTTTTTACCATAATTAGTTTCTAATTTTCCATCCCGGCTTAATTCTTCCGAGAATTCCTGTGCGAATTGGGTCTTTAATTCTGTTCTATTTCTCGAGGATCTTGTTTCCTTATCTGCCCCAGGTTTTTTCACTTTATTCATAATGACGTAAATCACCGCAAATGCAGCTGTCATCGCAATACCAGCAATTAATCCTGATGTTTGTCCAGAAATAAAGGGCATACTGATAATGATAATAATAATACTGATTAATGCAATCCATGAAGTAAAAGGAAACCCAGGCATCTGACATTTTCCGGACGGTGGACAGCCATTGCATTTTCTAAAACGGATATGAGTTGCCATAATCGCACCATAGGTCAGCATGGTTGCAAAACCACCGGAGCTAATCAAAAACAAATAGACACTTGGAAAGAATTGTCCTGCTCCCAGCCCTACGAGCATTGCAAGCCCGGAAAATATAATTCCCCTATAAGGTACATCTGTCTTTTCTTTTAACCACTTAGGCGCATGATCTTCATCTGCTAGGGATCGTATCATTCTGCCAAGTCCGAACATGGAAGCCAACATCGTAGAAAGTATTGCGGTAACCAGAATAAAATTTATAATAATACCCGCCCAAGACATTCCCCAGCGTGTTAATGCTGCAACCATTGGACTAACATCTGCTACTAAGGACTCTGTCGGAATCAATGGCAGCAGTGCAACTGCCGATATTACATAGAGTCCCACTAAGCCAATTACAGTATAAAGAATCGCTCTAGGGATTGTTTTATGTGGATCCTTCGCTTCTGAAGATGCTAGTCCAATAATCTCAAAGCCTGCATAAGAAAATATAACAATTAGCATACTTCCTGCAACACTTCTGATACCTCCCGGTAATAAGGGCTCTCTTGCTAATTCACCTATTCCTACTGCATTAACACCTCTGATAGCTCCAACAATTAAAAGTACAGCCACAACAATAAATGCAATCACTGCAAAGACCTTTATTATAGATAGACTTGATTCTAACTTACTTAGTTTGCTGGCTCCTAATAAATTAAGTAATGTTGTTATAATTATAATAATGCAGCCTGAAATGGGAACCGATAATCCTGGATACCATTCTTTAATCAGTATAGATGCAGCAATCGCTTCACTTGACATTGCCAAAACCATGCCTGTCCAATACACCCATCCAACTACAAAGCCTGCGCCAGGCCCAAATACTTTTGCCGTAAAGGTATAAAAGGAACCTGAGTCGGGATTTGCAACCGTCATTTCAGATAGTGCATAAAGAATAAAGTATATTAAAATACCACCTAAAATATATGATATTACGATTGCCGGCCCAGCCGCTTGGATCGCAACTGCAGAGCCTAAAAAGAATGAGCCTCCAATTACGGAACCCATGGCCATCATTGTCAATTGCCAGGCAGATAAACCTTTCTCATGCTGTTTCATCCTCGTTTCCTCCAAATAAGTAACTAATTTTATTTATAATGACTTAGATTTCATTTACACAAAATTATATATATCCTTATTATATCTAGATTTTGAAATTACATTCGGTTTCAAAAAATTACACTTTTTATAGGAGCAAAAATACTTAGTGTTAGATAACGCAAAAAAACAGCTTCCTCAGAGATAATAATCTACTCTGATGAAACTGCTTCTTAAGATGCTATATTCCATGATATGTATAAATTCCTAAATAAATTTTTTTAACCAATAGCTTATCTTACTTATTCTCAATCTGCCAGTCTATTGGTTCCATTCCGTTTTGTTTTAAAAATTCATTAGCTTTACTAAAATGCTGACATCCAAAAAAACCACGATAAGCGGATAAAGGACTTGGATGAGGTGCCTCCAGAATAAGATGCTTCGGATTATTCAGCATAGCCTTCTTTTGCTGGGCAGGTCTTCCCCATAACAAGAATACAATGGGACTGTCTTGCGCATTCACTGCTTGAATAACAGCATCCGTAAAGCGCTCCCAGCCTTTTCCTTGATGTGAGTTTGCTTGATGTGCACGAACCGTCAGTACTGTATTCAATAATAAAACACCTTGTTTAGCCCATTTTTCCAAATAGCCGTTATTCGGTAGGTAGCAGCCCAAGTCACTTTGCAGCTCTTGATAGATATTGACCAAGGACGGGGGAATATCTACATCCGGTTTTACAGAAAAACATAGTCCATGAGCCTGACCTTCGTTGTGATAAGGATCCTGACCTAAAACCACTACTTTAACTTTACTGAGTGGAGTAAAATGAAACGCATTAAAAATATCATCCGCCTGGGGATAAATTGTATACCCCTTATATTCTGTTTGTATAAATTGGTATAGCTGCGAATAGTAAGGCATTTTAAATTCTTTACCAACCGCCTCTAACCAATCATTATTTATTGCTCCCAAAGCTATTCCTCTTTCTCTATCATTATAATCTTACACTAACGCCCTTCTCATGCAAATAATGCTTGAGATCCAGAATCTCCATTTCCTTATAATGGAATAGTGAAGCTGCCAGAGCTGCATCTGCCTTTCCTTGTGTAAGTGCATCATAAAAATGTTCCATGTTTCCTGCACCACCGGAAGCGACCACAGGTACCGGCACATTTTCAGAAATGGTTCTGGTTAATTCCAGGTCGTAGCCATCCTTTGTACCATCGCAATTCATACTGGTCAGAAGAATTTCTCCTGCCCCAAGCTCGCAGGCCTTTATTGCCCATTCCACAGCATCAATGCCCATATCAACACGTCCGCCATTTTTATATATATTCCAACCAGAGCCATCGGATCTACGTTTTGCATCAATGGCAAGAACAACGCATTGACTGCCGAATTTATTCGCTGCTTCGCTGATTAAATTTGGATTCAGTATGGCTGCGGTATTTACAGCAATCTTATCTGCTCCTTCACGGAGAATCATTTTAAAATCCTCAACCGTGCGAATGCCTCCGCCTACAGTAAATGGAATAAATACTGTTTCAGCCACACGGCGTACCATATCAATCTTAATAGTTCTAGCATCCGAGGAAGCAGTAATATCCAGGAAAACCAACTCATCAGCTCCTGCCTTATCATATGCTGCCCCTACTTCAACAGGGTCACCTGCATCTCTCAAATTAACAAAATTAATTCCTTTTACTACTCTGCCATTATGCACATCCAAACACGGAATAATTCTTTTTGTATACATGCCATCCCTCCAATCACTTAAACGATGAATTCGCTTCTAATTTTGGTCTATAATGTCGCAAAATTTTTTAATATCGCGAGCCCCACATCTCCACTCTTTTCGGGATGAAATTGACAAGCATATATATTATCCTTTTCCACAGAAGCATGAATCAAAGTGCTATAGAAAGTGGTTGCTGCCACATCCGTTTCATTTTCCGCCTTCAAATAATAAGAGTGCACGAAATAAACATAGGATTGATCTGGAATTCCTTTGAATAATTTAGATTCCGGATGAATATTTAAGGAATTCCAACCCATATGCGGTATCTTTAACCCTTCACAATCCGGAATACGAAGAATATCTCCTTTTAGAATGGATAAACCCTCCACATCTGCACATTCATCGCTGCGCCCAAATAGGAGTTGGAGTCCCAAACATATTCCAAGCAAGGGTGTTCCTTTATCTGCTATTTCCCTAATGACCTCAACTAATTGATAATGATGTAATTTCTCCATGGCATCGCCAAAATTGCCAACTCCAGGCAGAATCACTTTATCAGCTTCCAAAAGCTTCTTTTTGTCTCTTGTCACAGTTGCTTCTTCCCCCAAGTAAGCAAGTGCCTTCTCAACGCTTTTTAAATTTCCAGCATCATAATCAATAATCGCAATCATTCTGATACCCATGCCTTTCCTAAAATGAACAACTAAAATCTATCTGAATTAGTAAGGTGGGATTATTTCATTTCACCTTTATTTCATTCCTAGTATTATATCTCTATCAGTTAGTTATATTTTTATCCACAACATCGTATACTGCTAAGCTATAGGTCTCCATATTATCATAGGATATGATTTTCATTGCCTGCTTCTGGGAAAGATTAAATTCATTCTTTAATTCTGCTAGTATTTGTTTTCTTACATATTTTAAATCATTCTCAATACCTAACATCGTAGCAAGTTCTATGTATTTGTCATATCTTCTCAGTCCCTTTAACAAAGAATCCAATGCTTGTGGATATTGTCCTATGGAATAATAGTTATTATAAGAATTCAGCTGTTTATTAACATACATAACCGTCATAATCTTGTTGTAAATGGCAAAATCTTCATCCTTAATTTCCATACCATATACCTCGTTATATGCATCGGTATATTCACGATTATCAAAATAGTCGGTTGCCTTCTCAATGCTTAAGGTATATGAGATCGTGTTGGTACCCACCAAGATTAAAGTTACTAATAATCCAAAGAAAAGAAATACGATGGTAGCTCCTAAGCGGTTAATTCTTCCTTCATCCTCTTCAATATCATCAATTACCTGGATGACCTCTTTGCTCTTGTTTTTCTTTTCTTTCTTCGGTTTCTTCTCTTTTTTAGCAGCTTTTTCTTTACCGCCTTCTTCACCTTCTACTGCGGCACTCTTTTTTCCTTTTTTCGCTTTTTTGGTGCCTCCGGGTTCTTCTGCACCTGAGTCTGCTTTACCCTTTGATTTTTTTACTTTACCCTTTTGAGGAGGTTCACTTACTGTAGCTTCAGATTCTACATCAGAATTATCTGCTTTCTTCTTTTCTTTATTCACATTGCCAAAAAGAAACTGCAGAATGCCTTTTTTAGGCTTTTCACCATCTGCTCCATTTTTCTCTTTGGATTTCTTATCATTCTTTGCTTTCCTTGCTTTTTTACCTTTTTTGTCAGGTATTTGATTAAGAAGTGCTTCTTCATTTGCTTCGAGATCCGTTAACGTAGAAATCCCTCTTAATGCATCAGAGAATACTTCTCCAACATTGCTTGGCATACTGTCGCTCTTAGTCAGCTCCTCAGACTTTCCTTGAAGTAAATCGTTGATTGCTTTTACATCTTCTGAAACCGGATCATCTGATGACATTTGACTAAGTAGACTTAAAAATTCATCCTCATCCGTACCCATTTGCTCAAAATCCTCGGAGGAATCGAAATTCGCGCTATCCTCTATCGTATTTTCTTGGTTGCTAGCTTCAGGCTGCGCCTCCACATTGGGATGATAATCATCAGGTATTGTATTAAAGCTATCTAGTAAATCATTTAAATCCGGATCAAAATCTTCATCTTCTAGCTCTGGTATCTCCTCCAAAAACTGTTTCGCATCGTA
>JAQZBD010000333.1 GCA_029239235.1 Herbinix sp. | reverse complement strand
AAAAATAATCCTTTATATTATGGTTAATAATTCTCTTGGAGTATCAATCAGATAATCAGCACCTTCTTCTCTTAAAACCTCGCGGCAGCGAAACCCCCAGGTTACACCAATGCAGGGTATACCAGCGTTTTTTGCGGTTTGTACATCGGTTTCTGAATCCCCAACCAAAATAGTGGATTCCAAGGAGGAGCCCAGTTCCTGTACAGCAGAGAAAATACTATCCGGTGCCGGTTTTCTTTTAATTTCCGATGTTTCGCCAATGGCAACTGGAATCAGATTACCGAAATAAGTCTGAGCTAATTCTTTGACAGCAGCATCATATTTATTGGAAACAATGGCCACTTTATAATTAAAGCGGTTAAGATCTAGCAGAAGCTCCATAATACCATTGTAGGGTCTCGTTTTATTCTGCATATTTCTTTTGTAATGAGCCTTAAAGTCTTCCATGATTTTTGTAACTTCCTGATCGGAGCAACTGCTGGGAAGCGATCTGCGAACCAAATTCCATACACCATTTCCTACAAATCGTCTCACATCCTCAAGTGTTTGGGGAAGGTAGCAATACTTTATCAAAATTTCGTTCAAGCTATCTCTAAGGTCATCAAGTGTATTTAATAAAGTTCCATCCAAGTCAAAAATCACAGTATTGTATTTCATTGAGAACACCCTTTCCTACTGGCAAATTTATGTAAAGTTGAAAGACGAAAGCTCGGTAGTTTAGATATAAGCTTTCCATTTAATCATATAGTTATTAGTGCTATATGCTTGTTTCATTAGAAAAATTCATAAATCTAAATATTAAACATAGTATATACTTAATATATTATACAAAGCAAGTGTATTTTTGGATTATTGGTCGAAAAATAGCATTTCTGATGTAAAATCGGAGAGAGAATACCCTCATATACGCTAGGCGCATACAGATGTCCATAGTCGTCAAACTGGACATTTTTCACTTGTAAAAATGGGGACAAATTTGTATAATATAACAAATTGATTAAGCGAAAGGCGGCACACAAATGAAATCAGATATTCAAATTGCTCAAGAAGCAAAACTGAAGCATATTAGAGAGGTAGCAGCACAGCTTGACATTTCAGAAGATGACTTGGAGTTCTATGGAAAATACAAATCTAAGCTTTCCGATGACTTATGGGAAAAAGTAAAAAACAACAAAGATGGCAAGCTTGTTCTGGTAACTGCCATTAATCCGACTCCAGCCGGGGAGGGAAAGACCACTACTACCGTTGGGCTGGGTCAAGCTTTGGGATTGATGAATGTTAAGTCGGTTATTGCACTTCGTGAGCCATCTTTAGGTCCTTGCTTTGGCATCAAAGGTGGAGCAGCAGGCGGAGGTAACGCACAGGTCGTTCCCATGGAGGATCTGAATCTACATTTTACCGGAGATTTTCACGCAATTACATCGGCAAATAATTTGCTTGCAGCTATGCTTGATAATCACATACAGCAAGGAAATTCCTTAAAGATTGATTCAAATCAGATTGTGTGGAAGCGTTGCGTGGATATGAATGATCGTGTTCTTAGAAATATTGTTGTTGGCCTTGGTCGCAAAGCAGATGGGGTTGTAAGGGAGGATCACTTCATTATCACAGTTGCTTCTGAAATTATGGCGGTGCTATGTTTAGCTGAGGACATGAAGGATCTGAAGGAGAGAATCGGACGTATTGTAGTTGCATATACCTACGAAGGGCAGCCGGTAACTGCAAAGCAATTGAATGCAGTTGGTGCTATGGCTGCGTTATTAAAGGATGCTTTAAAGCCGAATTTAATTCAAACCTTGGAAAATACACCTGCTATCATCCATGGAGGGCCCTTTGCCAATATCGCGCACGGCTGCAATAGTGTAAGAGCAACGAAAACAGCCTTAAAATTAGCGGATGTTGTAGTGACAGAAGCAGGCTTTGGAGCTGACCTGGGTGCTGAGAAGTTCCTTGATATTAAGTGCCAAATCGCAGGACTAAAGCCAGATGCCATCGTTCTGGTAGCGACCGTAAGAGCCTTGAAGTACAATGGCGGTGTACTAAAGACCGAATTATCAAAGGAAAATCTAGAGGCATTAAAGCATGGTATTGTGAACCTGGAAAAACATATAGAAAATCTGCACAAATTCGGCGTTCCGGTGGTAGTAAGTCTAAACCGCTTCGTAACAGATACAGATGCGGAAGTTACTTTTGTCAAAGAATTTTGTGAAAACCGTAATTGTGAGTTCTCGCTCTGTGAAGTATGGGAAAAAGGCGGAGAAGGCGGAGTTGATCTAGCCCAGAAGGTTATAGCTACGATGGAAACGAAGGAAAGTCATTATAAGCCTTTGTATGATGTGAAATTATCCATTAAAGAAAAGATCGAGACCATTGCAAAGGAGATTTACGGTGCAGATAGCGTCACCTATGATTCATCAGCAGAAGGCTCCATTAAGACAATTGAGAATCTGGGCTTTAAAGAACTTCCAATCTGTATGGCTAAAAATCAATATTCCCTATCTGACGATGCTACAAAGCTTGGAAGACCAACTAAAATTTAAATTTTGACTTAATAATAAGAAGCTCCGGTCTGTGACCGGAGCTTCTTAAATAAAATAGGCCATTAGATAAATAATTGCGATACCAGTAAAAAATAGAATTCCTGTAATACCGATTACCTTAAGAACCTTCTGATAATTAATATTCTGATTAATTCTGAAATGTGGACAAACGATAGCTTCCGGATGAATTTCCGATTTACAATAAGGACATGTTTTTGTTACGTTCATATTTTCCCCCTAATAGAATAGTATCTTTTTTTATTATTACATAGATCGATTCCTTATGAAATGAATAGAGTTAAATTTTAGGATTAAGAATGATTTATAACAACTTTGTATAAAAAAAGGCATATTCTTAATAACTGCTTCGTATGATATAGAAAAGGTACAAGTTATGTATCTATTTATGGAGGAGTTACCTCCCGGAATAGGAAGGATTAGAGAATATGATAGAAAAGATTCCATTCACCTACACGAATGATATTACAGTAATTAATAAAGAACAATTTGATGTTCATATGCGTCTATACGAAGGCTATGTAACCAATATTAACAAGATAGATGATATACTTCAGCGGGGTGATGCCCAAAGAGATCAGTCTAACTCGACCTTTAGCTATTACCGTGAGCTGAAAAGAGGAGAGACCTATGCTTTGGATGGTGTAATTCTGCATGAACTTTACTTTGAAAACATAGGTGGAACTGCGCCGCAGCCACAACGGTTTGTGAAAGACCAAATTGAAAATGATTTTAATTCCTTTCAGGGCTGGCAGGAAGACTTTATAGCTACTGCAAAAGCCAGCAGAGGGTGGGCAGTGCTAGCCTTTGATCAAAGAAGTAATAGGCTGCGAAACATCAGCTTGGATGCACACGATTTGGGAAATATCGCTTATTCTGCACCTGCATTGGTGCTTGATATGTACGAGCATGCTTATTTCCTACAATATGCAGATGATAAAGCGAAATATATCAATAATTTTATGAAGAATATTAACTGGGATGTAGTAGCAGATAGGATGAGATTATACTTCATTTTGCAGAAAGCAGAGCTGTTAACTGGATAACAGAATTGCTTTAAAAAATAGAGTATCCTTTTATAATAATGGAACAGGAGCTTCGCTCGAATCCGAATACAGTAACTTTGTCAGAAGTTAAAGATAACTGAGGTTAACTTATAGACAAATGCTTATATACTATTACTTAATATACGATTAACTTAAATACTAACTTCAATTTTATCTTGAAACACGCTTAACTGGGCAGGCCTCAATATATCCACGATATCCAAGTGGAATAAGCTGGAACCTTGGCGCTGCTTCCACATCCCAATCGTAGCCATAGACAGAAGGGCTGAATTTTTCAATATGCTTCCATACAGCGGTAATCTCTTCTTGGAAATCATCATCGTTATAAGGTTCGCTCTGAAATATCATCATCGTACAAGGCGGAAGCTCAATCAAATCGAAACCATCTGGAATTGTATTGGAATAGTCTGTGGGTACTTCGACGCCTTGAACATATTTTGAAGTACCGGGTGAAATCAAATGCTTTGGAAGCCACATACCGATTGGTTCATACAATGCCTCCTTTACACTGGTTAGGCAAGCCCAGACTTCACAACCAACCTCTTCACAATAATCGAAATAGTCCTCCGCTTTAATGCCTCTCTTAAGTAATACTTTTCTTGCAGGTCTTTCAATGACCTGGACGAAGATTACCTTCGTATTATTTTCTTTCTTCATTACGTTTCCCTCCTTATAAAGTTGTCGGTAGGTATCATAAACCTTAAAAGGCAGAAATAGCTGAATTGGTGGAGTTGACTTACTATACTTATAAGGAGATACGCCAAACTCCTTTGTAAATGCTCGTGTAAA
>JAQZBD010000103.1 GCA_029239235.1 Herbinix sp. | reverse complement strand
CGGAGTGTCTTGGTGTAAATTTCTAAATGGGAGCAATAGAATTTACTATTTTATTAATTACACGAAAATGCCACAGGAATTAGTGATTGAGGTAGCTTCTAGCACCGTTCCTGAACTATGGGATACCTTCACAGGGGAAATAAGCACTGCACCGATCCTGCAGTCAGCCACTGCTGGAAAGGAGTTGCAATATACCATTAAAATAGACCTGCCTTGTAATTATGGCGTATTCTTAATCGCGAATTGAAGTATGCACCGATGGCTAAGAAGATAAAGTAAGCCGGCAACAGAACACAGGATATTGTAAGTAGATGAGAGCTCAATTGAATGATGTAAAAATTTAACTTGTGTGGAAGTGTTCACATATGGCGAATAAATCACATTTCAATTATAATTTTCCTGCATGCACAGATGAAAGGTGACATGTAATAACATAATAATAATTTAAAGGGGAAAATTATGAAGAGACTTGCAGTACTATTACTTATTTGTTCTATGCTGGTTAGCTTACTGCCTCATAGGGCATACGCAGCAGAGAACCCGTCAGCAGAGAATCCATCAACAGAGAACTCGGCAGCAGAAAACTCATTAACAGAAATGGATCTAACAGCTTATTTGCAGGAAATATCTGCAATCAGAGGCTTTGAGGTTAGTGAAGATAACATTGCATTTGCACTTTATATGGCCGACAAGTCACTGGAAGATTTTAAAACGGTGGAAGAACTAAAGGCGTTTTTGGGTGAGGTGATTTTAGCGGATAACAGTAATTTGTCGAATGTTTACAATAAATATAACCTGGATCTGACTTCTATAGAAGAGGTCTTAAAAGAAAACGGAGAAGAATTAAAGGACTATGTATTCCTTTCTGATCTGGATATTGCTCTGGATTTTTATATCGTTACAAAGGAAGTGGATTTTGATACGAAACTGGAAGCATATTTAGCTGAAATTAGTGCAGTAAGAGGCTTTACGGTAACCAAGGAAGATATTAATGCTTTATTGGAAGAAGTTTATTCAAGTATTGATGACTTTGAGACTGTAGCTGATTTGAGCAGCTACATGGGAGAGGTGATAAATGCTGACCTTAGCAATTTAGATTATTTTATTGAGAATTATGGCTTGGATAAGGCAGCAGTGCTTCAATTACTTGAGGAGAATGACTTAGCTATCAATGACTTTATCTTTATGAATGAAGTAGAAAAAGTTGTTATAAATTCCATGGGAAGTAACCTACCTGACTTCGATTTCTCTGAGTTTATGGACTTATTAAGCCAGATTGGGATTACGGAGAATGAGATAGCGAATCTAGAAAATCATTTTATATTAAATGAAGAATACTTTTCCAGTGAAGAAGGAATGGCGATATTTGAGGATGTTATCAGTAGGTTAGAGGCTTCTTTGCAACGTATTAATGAAAAAACTTTAGCGGATGAAGACTATATTCCAAGTGAAGCAGAAATCACTGAATTTGTTTCTCTTTACGAAGAACTTATTTCAGCGTTTAAACTCAAGGCGAGCATTAGCATGGTTAAAGATGGTGTAGAAACAAAATATTCGTTGGTACAGTTACTGAAGGCTGATCTGGATCTGGATGCAGAATATAAAATTGAACTATACAATGAAGATTCAGAATTATTATTAGATGCAGTCATCACCGCGGAGTTTATCAAAGATAATTTTGGAGAGATAATTGATAAGGTGGACGATCTGACTGAGACGGTAGTTAAGGGCAACGTAAAAACTACAGTAAAGGGTGCTAAGCTGCCAAAGACCGCTTCTAATAACATTCCTATGGCTTTGCTTGGTATTGTATTTACAATCAGTGGAGTAGTTCTGCTTCGGAAACTAAGAATTAAAAATGGTAAAGGTCAGGGAGAACAGATATAATATGAGTATCAAGAGATTTATTCTTCAAGGTATTGCGATTGTCCTAATCATTTTTGGTCTTTCTTTGACAATAAAGCATGTTGTTGTATTTTCAAGGGGATACTTTGCGCAGAATAATCATGCAGAAGTCATATCAAATGACCTTACTGAAGCGAAGGATGCTAATACGAAAATCCAAGCTGCTGAACTAGTATCTAAAATACTTGACAGCACAAAGGAGGAAACAGCTTTGTATTCAAAACGTCCAACGGCGGGAGATAGAATAGGAGAGCTGTATATCCCAAAGCTGGAGGCTACTCTGCCGATTTATGAAGGTACTTCAGAGGAAGAGCTTGAAGTAGGTGTTGGTCATTTTGGCGCCAGTGTACTGCCGGGAGAAGAGGACAATTCCGTATTAGCAGGACACCGTGATACTGTATTTAGAAATCTTGGTGAAGTGGGTGTTGGAGATTCTCTAATCGTCCGTACTACGGCAGGAGAGTTCGAGTATCAGGTGAATAAAGTTAGAATAGTGGATAAGGATGATCGGACTGTGATTGTACCTAAGCCGCGTGCAACGCTTACGGTTAGTACCTGCTATCCATTTTCTTATGTTGGTTCAGCTCCCAAACGCTATGTGCTGGTTGCATATTTGGTATCAGAAACACTGGTCGAATAATTGAATAGTTTTTCAGAAGCAACACATAATATCTTCAATGTTTAATAGCGGAGGTATGTGATGCCAGATAAGAAGAACAGTAAAAATCCAAGTAACACAGAGCAAAACATGGATGGAACGGCTGAAAGAAATATTACCGGGGATGATATGAAACGGTATAAGAATGCAATGGATAATACAAGGAGTTATGTAAGCGGTGATAAGGAATGGTCTTCCTCCAGTCATCAATTTTCCAGAGATTCTTCTGAAACAAAGTAAGCTTTTTGATATAAGGTCAAGTATTGAAGATATGTGTTTATTTTCATAATTAATAAGTCTAAGAGCTTAATTGAAAAAGGGGCACTTTATAGGATGTGTTTTAATGTAATAGGACACCTTCGGCATAAAGTGTTCCTTTTTTTGTAGGATATTGTTGCAAAACGAGGCTATGAATTGTAGAATAAATAATATTAATTAAGCCTAGGATAATATTCCAACCAAACTTTTTTACGAGGAGAAACCATATGAGAATTGATGAAAGCAAAATATTAAAGATAATGAATAAGTATGATAAAACCGTGGAGAATACAGGCGCATTCCTGCTTGAAATTGATGATGGGGCACTATATATCAAAAACGCTATGCTTATAATAGAAAGAGAACACTGATCATTTAAGTGTTCTTTTTTTTCATCCCTGTGACTATTTATATGTTAGATAGTAGAAAGGAGAGTATAGTATGGGGAATAACTATATGGCAATTGATATTGAAGAAAATAAGGGAAAGCTGACACTAGGGTACTTAACGGACGGAAAGCTGCAACTTGAGGAAGTGCACAGTTTTGAGCTTAGTAAGAAAGATACTGACGGGGTTTTAAGAAATGATAAAATAATAGATGAAATAAAGGCAGGGCTAATAAAATGTAAAGAAATTAAGAAGCTTCCGATTTTAGTGGGTGTCAACGAATGGAATCAGGAGATTATTTATAAGCTATGTCATATGGGATCCCTATTTCCGGAGGAAATAAAACCCGGCAGTATCATTGGGAGCCTGGCTTTAGACGTTACAGAGGAAGTTGGATATGATTGCATTGTAATAGTACCTGCTACCAAGCATATCGCATCAATGATAGAAAAGCTACTGATAGGAGAGACTCTGGAAAATAAAATTTTAACGATTAGCAGCATTCTTTATTCTCTGTTTTTCAGCCATGAGATACCTGATTTGCAAACAGCTGAGGAATGCTTGAGATAATTATGAAAGACCGAAACAACCTCAGATGGTGGAAGTTTTTATATCAAGTACATTTAGTTAAAAAGAATGACGGCTTAGTGTACTAATTGTTACTTTTTAACGAAAAAGTAAAAGAGTATTGACAGTGATAGTGATACCCTTTATGTTAAAGGTATTATGAAGCTAGAAAATACTTTTGACAAATTAGTATAATTTATATAGAATTGTTTTGTCCCAGTAAGGAGAATTTTTACATGAAGTTAAAAAATTCTGTGACTGCTCTGTTTGAAAAAAACAATAATCCTGAGTTAGCCCGGGAATTGTATCAAATAAATCTGAGAAGAATCCTTATTTTTTCTTTTATTTGTCTGCCGGTTAGTTTGGTGAATATCGTAATGTTTTTGTCTGATCAAGAGGAGCGAACTCCGGAGGAATTACTTTGGAGAAGTGGAATATTAAAAGTGCATTTTGTACTTATCTTTATCCTACTAATTTTTTGTATATCAGTTTACATATTAATACGATCTAAAAAAAACTTGCTGAGTTTGGGGAAAATACTTAGTATACTGGCAGCAATCAGCCTGGTAAGCTCCGGAATTATTGTTACGACGATTGATCAGCTGGTTACAGATAATATTACGCCCTTCTTAACGGCCTGTATGGCCGCAGCAGTGGTTATATTAATGGAGCCGAGATTTTCATTGATGATATACATCGTGGCATATATTATGGTTACTATTCTGACAAGGCTTTCTCAGTCAGACTCAACAATATATTTAACAAATAAAGCAAATTCCATTACCGCTGTGGCAATCAGCTTTTGCATATCCCTATTATTATGGAATAATTACTTAAATAATTATAACCAAAAGCAACGTATTGCTGATCAAAATAGGGCTCTTGAACTTAAAAATCATGAACTATCAGAAAGTAATGAGATAAAGGATAAACTGATTTCAATTATATCACACGATGTGAGGCAGCCCTTAGCGAATGCTTTGAGCTTGACTGAAATAATGACAGAAGTTGAACCGATGGATGCGGACTTTCACGGGATTGTTCGCCATGTAAGAGAACAGATGATAAAGTCATTTAATATGACGGATAATCTTCTTAATTGGTGTAAGCATCAAAGAGAGGGGTTTAATTATATACCGGTGCTGATAGATTTGGAGGAGGTTGTATCTGAAAGTATTCAATTAAGTAAAATCAAGGCTGAAGCAAAGGAAATTGTGATTAGCAATGAGATAGACAAAAATACGAAGCTTCTTGTATTGGCAGATCGGGATATGATTAGTATGGTTCTACGTAATTTGATCCATAATGCAGTAAAGTACACCAACCGTGGAAATCGAATCTATATAAAAGAGAAACAGGCCGATGGAGAGGTTATTATTGAAATTGAAGATAAGGGTATCGGGATGGATTCACACAGATTAACAGATATATTTGATTCTAAGAATGTCATTCGGTCTGTAGAAGGAACGGAAGGTGAGACGGGGACTGGCATAGGGCTTCAACTATGCAAAGAGATTATGGGTAAGAATAAGGGTAAAATTTGGGCTACTTCAGAGTTGGGGTTGGGTAGCAGCTTTTATATCTCCCTTCCGGCACAGAAATAATGTATTCGAAAGATAAAGAATAAGGATGATGATAACATGAATATTGTTGTAATCGATGATGATAATGCAGCTCGTTATATTGCCGAGAAAATGTTATCTAAGATACCAGGCATAAGAACAGTAGTGACCTTTTCAAACAGTCAGGATGCCGAAGGATATTTATTAACTAACCAGGTGAACATAATTTTTATAGATATCGTTATAAAGGAAGAGAATGGTATAGAGGTTGCTAAATATTTTAGGGCTCTATACCCACAAGTCATAATTATATTCATGACATCGCATCCGGAGTATGCTCTGGAGGCCTTTGATGTTTATGCACTTGATTATATGGTAAAGCCGATTTCCAAAGAACGGCTAACGACCACCATTGAGAAAGCAAGAAGTTATATTTCGGATACACCAGTGAAGCAAGCAACAGAGCTATTTGTTTATGCTCTGGGTGGCTGTAACGTGAAGAATGCTGATAGGAAACCAATTAAATTTTCGTCTTCAAAAAGTGAAGAATTATTAGTGTACTTATTGTATCATCAAGGAAAAATTATAAGTAAGTGGAAGATTATCGATGATGTGTTTCCGGACTTGTCTTTGAGTAATGCGGAAGGCTACCTGAAAACAACGGTCTATAAGCTAAGAAAGGCATTACAGCAAAATAATGTGAAGGATGTCTTAATACAATCCAATGGTGGATATTTTATTGATAATTCCAAGGTTTATATGGATTATCTGGATTTGAAAAGTAAAATATCAATCATCAATCTCTGGGAACCCAGCCTGGTTGAGGAGGCAATGAAGACAGAGCAGCTTTATCAAGGGGAATTATTTAGTGGCAAGGATTATCGCTGGTCTTATTTTGAGCGAGATTGTCTGAATAACTTGTACGCTGACTTTGCAAAAGGATTATGTAATTGCATCTTAGCGGAAAATATGAGTGAAAGATATAGTGCTATTTTATATATCTTAAAAAAGCTGCAAACACTGAATGAACTGGATCAAGAAACTGCATTCCTCCTTATGAGATTGTATGCTGATTTAAAGGATAGGAAAGCTTTTGATGGTTATTATAGGAAATATAATAAACTCTTAAAGGAAGAGCTGGGAGTTATACCGGATCAAGAATTCATCAATTATTATAAAGATTTAAAAATGCATTTGTAAACAATATGATAAATAATTGTTAAAAAAGTGATGAAATCTCATAATACGAGGGAGTAGTCACTTTTTTGTCATTCAAAATTCGTATAATAATAATGATGCCTTTATCAATGACTATTCATAAATTTGAATCATTCAATAGCATTGATAGGGAATAGAACTACAACGGGATTAATATGAATATTGCCTAAGGAGAATAGATATGAGGACAATTAAAACGAGAATGACTTTACTTTTTGGCATACTTCTAGTATTGCTTTGTGCGGGACTAGCAGCAGTATCCTTTGGAACGGCAGAAAGCTCCCTTATCTCAAAAACAGAAACATCCATGAAGCTTTTGGCTGTTCAAGCAGGTAAAGCAGTGGATGCTAAACTCTCAAATTACCTTAATACCCTTGAAGTATTGTCCTACAATGAGGTTTTTTATAATGATAAAGAGGCAGACGATAGGGATCAGAATATTCAAAAGGTGCTAAAAAAGGAAGCGGATAGAGGCGGATATTTACATATGGCCTATGTGGATCAGGCTGGAACAGCTTTATATGAAGATGGAAGCTATGGAGATGTAAAAAATACGAGCTACTATCAAAGTGCAATTCAAGGTGATCGAATCGTAACTCAACCAATGTTATTAAACGATCATAGCATCGTTATGGTCTATGCTGTGCCGGTGCAGGAGGATGGCAATCACATCGGTGTGCTCTTAGGAATCAGAGATGGCTTTGAGCTGGGATCACTTGCAGGAGAATCGGCTTCAGGAGCCTCAGGAACAGCATTTATAGTGAATCGATCCGGTAACACAATAGCTCATTCTAAGGAAGAGATTATGAATCATGTATTGGATTCACTTACCGTAAGTGCTGATAATACAGCTAGCAACGGAGCAGATGCGGTATCCTCTGCTACACAGGCTGGAGCAGATGCGGTATCTTCTGCTACACAAGCTGGAGCAGATGTTGTAGCATCTTCTGCGCAATCTGGAGACGAGGCAGCAGCGCTTACTTCGGATACATCCAAAGAAGGTCAGAACTTATTAGGATACTCAAACTTTGAGGAAATACAAAAAGCTATGCTGGAAGGAAAAACTGGCTACGGAGAGTATGAATATGAAGGCATACGTAAGATAATCGGATATGCATCCATTGAGAATGCTGACTGGTCCATAGGGCTTGAAATCAATAGAACAGAGGCACTATCAGGGATTGACAAGCTGATGTTTAACTTTGTCCTAATTGCAGCGTTGTTCTTTTTGGTGGGTCTTGCAGTTGTATATATTGAAGTGAGGCAAATGTCCAAGCCGATCGAATATCTTACAGATATTTGCTATGAAATGTCAAAAGGTGATTTTTCAATCGAACCGGAGGAGAAGTATAGAAAGCGAAAAGATGAAATGGGAAGGCTTGCAGTAGCTTTCCATACCATAACGAATACGATTAAGCTATTGCTGCAAGAAAATCAGAATATCTCGAAGCAAATGGCAAACTCTTCTATAGAGATGGATGAGATGCTGCATCGTCTGTCTACAACAATGAAAGAGGTCTCCGCTGCGGTAGAGCAAATTGCTGCCGGAAATATGGAGCAGGCAGAGCATACACAGTATGGTGCTCAGCAAATCAGTGATGTAGAAGAGTTAATTGAGCAGGAAAGCCAGAATATGATAGGACTTCATCACTCCTCAGAAAAGGTGGAGCAGTTGAAGGAGGAAGGTTTCGATAGTCTTAGGGATCTTGTAGTGAAGACAAAAGCGAGCAGCCAGCTTTCTCAGGAGATTAGTCAGATATTTCAGGAAACCAATGAGAGTGCCGGAAAAATTAAATCAATTAGTAATAGTATTGGTGGCATCACGCAGCAGACCAAGCTTCTAGCTCTCAATGCCTCCATAGAAGCAGCAAGAGCCGGCGAAAGCGGAAAAGGCTTTTCTGTAGTGGCGAAGGAAGTCGAGAAATTAGCGGAAGAGGCAGATAAGCTTTCCCAGGAAATTGCAGGAATTGTCCTGGAATTGGGTGAAAAAACCCTATCTTCACTGAGTAAAATTGAAGCAATATCAACAACAATGGATCAGCAAACACAGAGTGTGGAGCTAACTCAGTCAAAGTTCATCGGAATAGCGGATGCCATCAAAGAAACCAGAGATAATATGGATACTCTAACAGTGTCCATTAACGAAATGGTTGAGAAAAAAGATAAGGTAGTTAGAGTTATGACGGATCTATCTGCAACCTCTGAAGAGAATGCCTCAGGTACAGAGGAAGTCTCCCAGTCAGTACAAGAACAAACAGATTATTTAGACCAAATAGCAATGCAAAGCAAGCTGCTATCTGAAATAGCAGCTGAGATGGACAAGAGTACGAATAAATTTACCTTTTAGCAGTAAAATTAGATAATCACTACCTCCGTATGAATTGGAACCAGATTACTTAATTCAATGACATCCTTGTTATATAAACGTACACAGCCATTGGAAATGTTCTTGCCTATGGAGCTCGGATTATTTGTTCCGTGAATCCCATAGCTTCCACCTGGTGCAGTTAAGCCTAACCAGCGCGCACCGAAAGCTCCTCCTGGATTGATAGCTTTGTTCTTTATCTGAAAACGTCCTTTTGGTGTTGGAGTGGAGGCTTTTCCAATTGCAATGGGATAAACCTTATAAAGAATTCCATTTCTAAGTAAGGTCAGGGTATGATTGGTGGTATTGATTTGTATGGAGTAGATGAGTGAATTTTTTGTTTGCATAAGGTTTTTCCTAACGGAGTCTTTATTATAAATTATATGATGTATTCCAATAAAACGTATCACCTGGATATTAATTTATAAGTAGTTCATATTGATCATGATTAAGCACCTCGGTTAATTTAATATAACTTAGGTGCTATTTTACTGCGAATTTTATGGAAGCATAACGATTTGAAATGGGAATCCTCGAAACAATCTGCAAACAACTGCTTGCTTAATAAAAATTCACATGTTAGACTAATGAGTAGTTTTTTGGAAGTGTTTGTCCATAGTAGGACGGAGGAAAAATTGAAGAAAATAACAAAATTAGAGATATACGATAAGTTCAAATGTAGTGCAGATCAATGTCCTTTTACCTGTTGTGAGGACTGGGAAATTGAGATTGATTTAGATACCTATACGAGATGGGAAGGTAATAATAAAATATCCACGAACCTCTCGGAAACAGTAAAAATGAATAAGAGTAAGCACAAGTCAGAGCGATATATCAAAATGAATTCAAAAAAATTGTGTCCATATTTGTCTTCGAATCAATTATGTACACTTGTACTCAATCAGGGGGAGGATTATATTCCGCTAACCTGCAGAACCTTTCCCAGGGTTATAAATACCACGGACGAACTTCAGGAATTATCCTTATCCTGTGCCTGTCCGGAAGTAGTGGATATGTTTAGGGACATAGATAAAGCAGTAAAATTCCTTGATGGAAGTAATACTGTAGTACCTATTGACTCCTCAGAAACGGAGCTTAGACATGCCATCATATCGCTGCTGCAAAAGAAAGGCTATTCACTCCGAAATCGCATTCTTCTATGCTTTCAGATACTTTTGGAGATAAGGCTTGCACCAGTAAATCAAAAAGAGATACTTGAAAAATATGAGCAGGAGCAGTATCTGCAGAAAGTAGAAGAGCTTTGGAAGTACAGCTTTGACAAACAGACGACAGAGTTATGGAAGAATACCTTTACAGAAGTAAGCGAATTATTCTTAGATATTGTGCAAAACTATCGCAGGCGAAGAAAATACAAGGAGAAGCTAAAGGATATTGCTGACTTGGCGGAGGAACTGCTGGAAGATCAGGAAGAGGACTCCATTATCAACTATGCTACGGAGTATGCAACACAATTTCAGTTCTCCTTTGAGCAATATGATAAGCTATTTGAACACTGCTTAGTTACTAAGGTTTTTGCAAATTGCTGCAGTGACAATGTTGACGATACGATTATGGCTTTTCAAATCATGATAACGGAATATGTGATGACGAAATACTCTGCTTTCTTAAAATATAAATTATCAGATAATAGTGCTGACTTATATAGGATCTTCCGGGATTATATCGTAGTGTATTCCAGAATAATCGAGTATAATATGGAAGGTATGAAAGAATTTTGGGCAGAAAGCTTTGAGGAAGCAAATTGGGAAATGGGATACTTGCTTCTATTACTGGGCTAATAACATAGTGAAGGAGAATTAAGATGATAAACAGTGAGATATTAGAAATTAGAAAACAATTTAAACATGAGAATAGTTCGATTACCAAGTTTAGTGGCTGCTATGTCGATGGTGAAAAAGTAGTAAAGACAAAATTTACAGAAACCTTCCTTTGCATGCCGGAAGAAGAAACCTTTAAATATTTTGAGATATTTAAAAAGACATTGTCCGGCACCATAGGAAAGAATCTGATTAATATGGAATTTCCAATGGAAAGCGAATTTAATGGTGGAACCCAGCAATTTCTCTTAAATTTAAGAGACAGCGAATTAAAGGATGAAGCTCTTTTAGACGAATTCTATGAAAAGGTAATTCAATCCTATGATTTCGTGGGAAATTACTTGATTTTATTAATCTATGCAGCTTATGATGTTCCGGGAAAAACCAATGATAAGATAATGATGGATGATGCCTCTGATGAAGTATATCGTTTTATCCTTTGTTCGATCTCGCCCGTAAAGCTTTCCAAACCCGGACTAAGTTATAATGAAGATGCCAATATGATTCAAAAGCGCATACAGGACTGGGTTGTAGGTGCTCCGGTTAACGGCTTTTTATTTCCGGCGTTTAATGACCGTAGTACAGATATTCACAATGTTCTTTATTATGCCAAGGAATCCGAGGATTTACATAATGATTTTGTGGACCAGCTGCTGGGTTGTACCCTGCCTATGTCCGCTGGTGGACAGAAGGAAACCTTCCAGACGCTGATTGTTGAGACTCTTGGGGAAGAGTGTGAGTATGAGATTGTTAAAAATATTCACGATAAATTAAATGAAATCATTGAAGAGCATAAGCTGAAGGAGATACCTGAGCCTTTGACCCTTGATAAAACAGAAGTTAAAAATCTATTTGCGGAAAGCGGTGTCGAGGAGGAGAAGCTTCAGGAATTTGAGAAGAATTATGAGAAAGTGGCTGGTGAAAACGTAGCCTTGATAGCGGCAAATGTAGCTAGCACCCGTGTATTTGAGGTTAAGACACCGGATGTAGTTGTTAAAGTTAACCCGGATCGAACCGAATTAGTACAGACGAAAATGGTGGACGGACGCCGATGCCTGGTAATAGAAATAACGGATCAGGTTGAGGTAAATGGAATTAATGTGAAACCGGGTTGTTAATATAATTTTTCTTGCTCCAAAACCAATGCTTTCTGAACTGGGATTCACATCAGACTTTTCTTGACGTTTCTTTGTTTTGGAAGTTATAATTAAAAACAAATGAATGTTGGACGTACTTTTCAGGAAGAAGAGGAAATTAGATGAATAAGAAAAAACACATAATTGTCAGAGCACTACAAAAGTACATACTACTACTGTTTGGATCATTAATAGCAGCGGTTGGTCTAGAGATTTTCTTGATACCTAATAACATTATTGACGGGGGAATTGTAGGTATTTCCGTGATTACAAGCTTTTTGACGAATATACCGCTTGGTGTTTTCACCTTTATATTCAATGTTCCCTTCTTGTTTATTGGCTATAAGCAAATTGGAAAGACCTTTGTTATCACATCGTTATACTCCATCACCACCTTTTCCATTTTTACTTTAATCTTACATCCTGTTCATGGGTTGACAAATGATGTTCTATTGGCGACTATTTTCGGTGGTATTATTCTGGGGGTTGGAGTTGGCTTGATACTTCGGTATGGTGGATCTTTGGATGGAACGGAGATTATAGCACTAATTATTCGCAGAGGCTCAATGTTTTCCATTGGACAAATTGTTATGATGTTTAATGTTGTTATCTTCAGTAGTGCGGCATTAGTACTTGGTTGGGATCGTGCACTGTATTCTATGCTGGCATATTTTGTGGCACATAAAGCAGTTGATATTGTAGTAGAAGGTTTTGATGAAGCAAAAGCTGTAATGATGATTACCAGTAATGGATATGAGATAGCAGATGCGATACATGATCGACTCGGCCGAGGAGTGACGTTTTTGGAAGGACGCGGTGCATATTCAGGAGATAAAAAAGAGATTCTGTATTCTGTAGTATCCCGTATCGAAATTTCAAAATTAATATCAATTGTAAATGATAAAGATGAAAATGCTTTTGTTACCATTCAGGATGTATCGGACGTAATGGGTGGAACAGAAAGAAAACGCGCAATTCACTAAAATGAAAAGGCTCTGCCAATCTGTATATCAATAACATTAGGTTAAGATATACAACGGCATAGCCTTTTTTTGCAATGTTGGCCAATTCATAGATCCACTTTATCGCATTGGCATTTCTGTGGGTATTGAGGGAGTGGCAGTAGAAGGATTCGGCTGATTTATCTCGGTATGATTCGTATAGTCATTTTCAATCTTTGGTTCGTCTTTTGTAGTCTGAGGTAGGTCTTCCTTTGTGAAAATATCGTTTTGTCTTGTCATATAATTCCTTTCTGATGATATCCTATGGGATCGGAACGAAACCATGTTCCTACACCCTTTTACGAGAAGTTGAATTAAAAACTTCTATTAATATGATATATATAAAAGCTAGTACTCAGTATTTGTATTATAACCGTAACCTATCTGTTAAAGTAGCAATTGCGTTATTTTTTAGGGCGCTTTGGCCTTGATAATGGGAACTCCCCATTCTTCTTTAATTCTTCAAATCTTTCCCGCATTCGTGCTTTTAACATAGAAGCGTCTTCCTTATTCATAATACCGAGATCGACGAGTTTGTCCAGTAATTTGGCTTCCGCCTTCATTTCTTTTTCAATTAAGGAATAGACTTCAGATTTTTGTTTGTTGTTTAGAGAATTCCATTTTTCGTTGGCGTCATTCATTATTTTATCAAATGATGTTTGACTGTTCTCCCTATTGCTTTCAGACAATGTTACTGTTACTGTGTTTGATTCAGCCGCAGCGACTGGTAAAGGACTAATGCTAAAGCAACTGATCATCGATGCGATAGCAATACCACATAATTTTGATCTATCCATATGCTTCCTCACTTTCCATAATACCAATACTTTGTACTAGCTCTGTTAATTAGTATTGCCACAACGCATCAAATTACTGTGAAAAATTTTGGAATTTATCATAGTATGTGCTGATTGAAATTGATTTTATTTAGGATTTTGAAATCATTTTGACATTTTTTTTGATTAAATTAAGATTAAATTACGATAGAAATAACATGTTTTCTTGACTTTCGATATCTCTGTAGGGGTTAGGTGACTAGTGTCAGGACGATAACTAGGCAAGTGGTGGAACCGCTGTAAATTGGGAAGGAAGAGCGATTTTTAGGTTGTTTTTCACAAATGAAATAATGAAAAAGCCCTTTCTTTAATTATAAATAACGAAGGATTGATAGGAAAAACCTGCTTATACATCCATCATCTAACTATTGAACCCCTATACCCTATATGTTACTCTAAGGGAGCAGCAGAGAGATGCCTCTTCGGAGGCGAGAAAATAATCAACCGCCGCAGAGTGGTGAAAATGGAGGAAAACATGAAGAAGTTTTTAGCAGTATCAACATGTACACTCGTAGTATCACTATCTAGTATTTTTGGATTAATTGGTGATAATCAGACACAGGCTGTAGTATATGCAGCAGAAACTACTAACATAAATGCAACGAAAGCAGTGAACTTATCAGGCTGCAAATCAGTAAAACAAGTTGTAACAGTACTAAAGAAGAGCGGATGCAGCAATGCTGTATTAAATAAGGTAAAAAACTTGAAGAGTGTGAACTCAGCTGTCAAATATATTAACAGTAATAAAAAGTTATGTAAGTCATTGGCAGCGGCAAATGTAAAGGCACAAACCCCTACAACAACTACAACAAAGCCAAGCACAACAAAGCCAAGTACAACAACTACAAATACAACAACGAAGCCAACCGCTTCAACATCAACTAATAGCACAACCAGCAGCTATGCAAATGAAGTTTTAAAACTTGTAAATGCTGAACGTGCAAAAGCAGGTTTATCAGCGTTTACAACAAATTCAAGCCTGACAGCAGCAGCGAACAAGCGTGCCGTAGAGATTAAGTCATCCTTCTCCCATACAAGACCAAACGGAAGTGGATTCCAGACAGTATTGGGTGAGTACAGCGTATCCTATCGTGCAGCAGGTGAGAATATTGCATATGGTCAAAAGACACCTCAGGCAGTTGTAACAGGTTGGATGAATTCTCCGGGACACAGAGCAAACATTCTGAATGCTAACTTTAACAAATTAGGAGTCGGAGTATACCAGAGCAATGGTACAATCTATTGGACACAGGAATTTACGAACTAATCATATAAAAGTTGATCAGCAAGTTGGTTGACTTGTCATAAAGACTAAAAAGAAGCTTTCCGCTATAGAGATATGGGGGAAAGCTTCTTTTTTCACTATTTTCATCATATATTACCATTGAAAAGTTAGTGTTAAGTCGATTCTAAAAGATAGGGATGCGACTTTCGGGAGAGGAACTTTTATATGGATGAAAGATTTGCCGGTGAGAAGCAATATTATGTAAATATCAAGAAGGTCTTAAACCCGGACAGTATTTATGTGCTTGTAGACAAATTTAATCAACTTGATGAGGAATATGTTCCTTTTGATTTAGAGATGATTCACGAAAAATTTAATCCTATGCGCTTATTAATGAGGCGGGAGGCACGCATTGCCTTTGAGGATATGTGCTGCCTTGCAGAGCGGCAGGGGATTATGTTGGAGGCTGTCTCAGCATTTCGAAGTTATTCCTACCAAAGCATGATATATATGAAGAATTGGGCGGAAGGGATCTCACTTGAAGAATATCAACGCATCAGGGACAGGGTATCTGCCAGACCTGGTCATAGTGAGCATCAAACCGGTTTAGCGGTGGATATTAATGATTTGGAAGAAACCTTTGCTGATACGCAGGCCGGGCGATGGTTAGCGAATAATGCTCATTATTTTGGTTTTATTCTTCGATATCCAAAGGGGAAGGAATCTATTACCGGGTATGATTATGAGCCCTGGCACTTTCGATATTTAGCAAAAGCTTGGATCAAAAGCTTGGATCAAAGCTTGAACTAAATGTTTGGACTATGATCTGATTATTCATGTATCAAAGAAAAGGTGACTCAAAGTGAGCCGCCTTTTCTTTTAGGATTTTGTCATTCAGAAACACCTTGATAAACATGATAAAATCCCTGTGGGAATCCGCATACGGGACAAATCTCAGGAGCACAGGTACCACTCATGATGTTACCGCACTGCATACAGATCCACAAGGTTTCGGTAGGTTTGCAAAATACTTGATCGCGTACCATATTATCGTATAGAGTACGAAATTGTAAATCGTGATTTAGTTCAATATTTGCAAGGCCATTAAAGAGAGCGGCAATATTATCATAACCTTCCTCCAGTGCTGTCTGCGCGAAAACTCTATATTCGTCAGCTTTTGATGTTTCTAGATCCGTAGACCTTAGTAGGTTCTGCTGGGTATCTGGAATTATTCCATCATTTAACAGTCTGAAAAAGATTCTGGCATGTTCCTTTTCATTTCTTGATATTGTATCAAAGATATCTCCAATCTCTTCAAAGCCATCAGTTCTAGCCTTGTCACCGTATATTTGATAAAGGGTATTGACGATAGATTCGCTTTGGTAAGCAGTATTAATATTACTATATGTTTTGCTTTGATGAAAATCCATACAGAATCCTTTCAAGGTTAGCATTCATTAACTTAATATATCTTATGAGATTTATTCGATATTTATATCATTTGCTTATAAATGTGATGGGAAACAGGATATGAATTTGATTTTTTATTTATCATTGACAACCAGTGGTTATACGGATATAACTATTAATGATACTAATTCATGGTTTGGGGGCAAAATATGAATAATAAAGGGGTATTGAAAATTGCAGTGACCATGTCATATCTAGCTATGATATTATTTAATATTGCTTCTATTATTTCACCGACCAGTGGCAGAACAGCAGCAGAGATAGCAGACTCCTATCCCAATTTATTTGTCCCGGCTCAATATACATTTGTAATATGGATACTTATCTACGGACTATTATCTGCCTTTGTGCTTTATCAGGCGGATATTTGGAATAAAGGTTATAATAAGCCTGTTCAAGAAATGATTAATCAAACCAGAGGAACAACGATTGGTATAAATGTATTAAGCATTGGCTGGATTATAGCCTGGCAGAAGGATTATCTCGCACTATCTTTTGTAATTGCTGCAATTTTACTAATTGGACTAAGTCATTATTTTAAGTATATAAGGACGGAGTACCTGACCCTGAAGGAGAAGTTTTTTGTGATATTACCCTTTCGTATTTATTTTAGTTGGATTACGGTATTTGTTCTAGGGAATTTAATTATCTTACTTGTTAGTATCAAATTTACACTCTTTGGAATTACAGATGTTATGATTACCGTAGCAACACTACTAATTCTGATGGGCTTTAGCACCTATAGAATTATTCGTTATGGAGATTATATCTTTGGAGCTACGACGATATGGTCATTATTTGGTATCGTGGGAAAGCATTTATTGCCAAGCAGATATCATGTTCAATACCCTCAGATAATAGTAGTTGCCCTGGTGTAGTAAAATTATTTATTTAATATAGAAGACATGCATTAGGTAGAGTATGAGCAGGAATTGTTCTTGGAAAAGAATGATCCTGCTTTATTTGATGTAGTATAGAGTTTAATATTCGGTTTCGTTTTTTGTTGGATGTTTTTGTTGGATTTTATTTCATTTAAAATAAATGGAACTGGGTCATAAGTATCTGCGTCTAATGTATGTAAACGAAATATGGAAAATAAAAAGCCCAATTACTTATGGTACCTAAGTAAACGGGAAAGGATACCATACGGTTACAAACATTACCGATAATACTAATTAAGAAACAATAGTAAATGAAACAGTGGTGATAAGAAATAATTCAACAAGAAATAATTAGAGCAAGAAATATTAAAAAAAGAAGCAATCGGAAGAAGAAATAATTAGAAGAAGAAATAATTAGAAGAAACAATAATAGGAAGAAACAATAGCTCAAAAAATAATAGTAATCAAAGACATTAATAAAAAAATAATAGGAAGAATTGAAGATAAGGTAACGATGTTACATATTTAAAAAGGAGGTATATTTATGAAATCAAAATATATTAAAGGAATTATTTTAGGATTATGTATATCAGCATTCTCAACAAGTGTTGCATTTGCACAAGCAGTATCAAGCGATGTTTCGGCTACCAACGAGGTAGTTCAGACAGAAGGGACAAAAGAATTAATGGAGAAGCAACGTCAAATAGATCAATATCTGTTTGAAGATCATGCAAAAGATTTAGAGGCAAAGGACATCTTTGTAAATTATACAGGTATTGTGGAAGACTATATTGAGATAGGAATTTCACCTTTTAATGATGAAAATGCAAACTACCTCTATGATGCTCTTGGAAAAGATGGTATCAAGGTAGTAGAATTTGATCAGAGTGTTATATATCAATCTGGAGCGGCAGTAGACGATAAGATGTATAAAGATGGTGATGTACAGATTCAAATAGAGAGTGTCGATGATCAAGCTGTTACTGATGATCAAACAGGTACCGGTGAAGAAGACATATACTATACAACGGGCACTGAGGATAATAATCAAGGTGTAACTGATGTTAAGACTGTTTCTAATCCGGAAAGTATGGATGCAGGTAGCCAAAATACCGAAAAATCCAGTAACACTGGTTACGTAGCATTTATTGCAGTTGCTGTAGCAGCAATTGGTGGTCTTGGAACCATCCTCATTCGCAGCAACACAAAAAAATCAATGAAGTAAGATATAACGACTAATTACAAGAAAAGAAGCATATTATGCCTGCAGCTCAAAAGAACGATGATCAGGACAGTATGCTTCTTTTCTAAATTCAAGACATGATAATAGTTTTGCTGATTCATCTTGCTAACGATTGATTCTATGTCATAACACTCGCAGTAACAAGCCTATTTATATACTTATTATAATAGAAGAAAACTTAATTTATGTATTTTGTTTAAAGGAAAGAAATATGGGATATTATCTTAAAGAGTACAAATTACAGAAAGAAGGATTATGATGAAGGTAGAAGTAGCTTCCAGTGCAAAAGAGTTTCTAATGAATTATGAAGATATTATGCTACAGCAGGAAGCAGTGAGTCAGTTATTACTCCATAGTGCATATCAAGTAAAAGATAATGAAAATAATAAAGGTACTTTCGGGACTGTAATAGCAGAGGATAAGATAGTGCTGTTATTTTGTAATGTATTGCCCTATAATTTAGTTATCTATAGAGTTGTGCAGGAAGATATTTCAGAAGCAGCAGCGACTCTTGCCGATTATATTGTGGAACAAGAGATAAAAATAAACGGAATTCTTGGAAGAAAAGATGTTTGCCAGGAATTCATCGGTCAGTACCAAAAAAGCAAGGAAGGTACTTTTATTGAAAAACTGGCAGCAGATATCATGGAGCTTCGCAGCCTGAATGAGATTAAACCTGCAGAGGGAATACATCGCCTTGCTCACATCAACGAAGTAAAAATGATAACGGATTGGATGATTGAGTTCCATATGGAAACGCTTACCAGTGAGATGGACTATGAAGCCGCATTGGTGAAGGCGAGACAATGTATTAATTCCAGGGATGTATATATATTTGAAACAACAGAACAGAAAGTCGTAACAATGGCAATAACTACTCGAAGGTTACAGAACGGAATAGCCATCGCATATGTATATACTCCGGAGGAATACAGAGGACAGGGTTATGCAGCTACTAATATGTACTATTTGAGTAAATCACTGTTAGCAGAAGGTTATCAATTTTGTACACTGTTTGTGGATAAGGAGAATCTGCTGTCCCATAGAGCATATGAAAAGGTGGGCTATCAGGTATTAGAGGAAAGCTATGAGTTTGAGTTGATTTCATAGTGAAGGATGTTGTAATCGTGTGGGATTACTTGCTTTTATCTTGCTATAAGTGTAAAATAAGAAAAGAATCTAGTGTCATTTTGACATTATGTTCGTGGATAAATAATACATTTTACGCAGGAGCGAAGGGAGTTTGTTTCTATGAAAATAATACGATGGGGTATCCTTGGAGCAGGTCATATATCTACAAAATTTGCAGTGGCATTAAGTGCAATTGAGGGAATTGAAATTGGAGCAATCGCATCAAGAAGTCAAGAAAAAGCAGATCAATTTGCAGAGCAATTTCATATTAAGAAAGCATATGCAAGCTATGAGGAATTAGTAAAGGATCCAGAGATTGATGTGATCTATATTGGAACTCCGCATACAGAGCATAAAGCCAATTCCGAATTGTGCATTCGAAACGGAAAGGCTGTCTTATGTGAAAAGCCTTTTACATTAAATCAACAGGATTCTGAATACTTAATTACGTTGGCAAAAGAATATAATGTATTTTTAATGGAAGCTATGTGGACTAAGTTTATGCCGGTAACGAAGACTGTAAAGCAATGGTTGGAGGAAAAGGCTATCGGAAAGGTGAAATATTTTGATATTACCTTTGGATATGACGGCGGATATGATGTAAATGGACGTCTTTTGAATCCTGAGCTGGCAGGAGGTGCGCTATTGGATGTAGGAATATATCCGATCACTTATGCTATCCATATGATGGGAAAGCTGCCGGAGCAAATCTCTGGTACGGCATATCTGGGACAAACTAAGGTGGATGAGGTAAATGCAATATCACTACGATTCGAGGATGGAACGATAGCTATGTTAGGTTCAGCGGTTACTGTAGATATGCATAATCAGGCAATCATCGTAGGAGATAAAGGAAAGATAGTAGTACCCGACTTCTGGAAGGCGGAATCGGCAGAACTTTATGATAAAAATGGAGAGTTAATTAATACATTTAAAATGCCGTTTCTAGCGAATGGATATGAATATGAGGCAGAGGCGGTTAATGCCTGCCTAAGGGAAGGCAAAAAGGAAAGTGAGATAGTTCCACTAGCGGATACTTTGGAGATTATGAAAGTAATGGATAAAATACGTATGGATTGGGGATTAACATACCCTCAAGAAATCTTTGATAAATAACTAGAATCTTTAAATTTTGAAAATTAATTCACAATTTTTACATAGATAGGTGTTATACTCATGATTACAAGTATAAAACACGGAGGTGCCAAATATGGATCAGCTGAAGATTTTAGTAGTGGATGATGAGAGCAGAATAAGGAAGCTTGTGAAGGACTTTTTGGTACGTAAAAATTATGAGGTAATTGAAGCAGAAAATGGAGAGCAGGCAATCGATCTGTTTTTCTCTAAAAAGGATATAGCACTGATCATACTTGATGTAATGATGCCAAAGCTGGATGGCTGGGGTGTTGTGAAAGAAATAAGACAATACTCTAAGGTTCCCATTATTATGCTGACAGCAAAGGGGGATGAAAAGGACGAATTACAAGGCTTTGATTTAGGAGTAGACGAATACATAGCTAAGCCCTTCAGCCCTAAGATTTTAGTTGCAAGAGTCGAAGCAGTACTTCGAAGAACGACTTCTACGGAAGAGGAATCAATAGAAATTGGTGGAATTGTTCTCGATAAAGCTGCCCATCAGGTAAAGATAGATGGAGTGGAAATTGAATTAAGCTATAAGGAATTCGAACTATTAACCTATTTCGTTACGAATCAAGGAGTAGCTCTTTCCAGAGAAAAAATATTAAATAACGTGTGGAACTATGATTATTTTGGAGATGCCAGAACTATAGATACACACGTAAAGAAATTAAGAAGTAAAATGGGATCTAAAGGTGATTATATCAAAACCATATGGGGGCTGGGTTATAAATTTGAGGTGGATGCATGAAGCATTCCATTCGATTTAAAATCACCTTCTTTTTAACAACAATGGTGATATTGACGATATTCCTTACATGGTTTATTAACAAGACTTTTTTGTCCGATTTCTATATTCATAGCAAGGTCGATAATTTGGATGATGTTTATCAAAAAGTACTTAGTATCTATTCCAAAAGCGACAAGGAATATAATCTTTCTGATGAGAATACGGAATTAATGGAACAACTGGCATATAATTATGATGTGGATGTGTATGTTTATAACTCCTACCAAGGAATGGTTTATCCGGAGGCGGATAACATTGGATTAAGTGAAAAGATAAGAATGCAGGATACAGAAATGTTTATCTTTGGATTTTCGAATGATGCCCTTGGACAAAGAGATATTTTAAAGCAAGCCAGTAATTACATTATATATAGAATTCATGATTATCGTACCGAGGCTAGCTTTATTGATATGGTTGGTATTATAGGAAATGAGAATGCTGAATCATCATCAGAAAATACGAAGGATTATTCTGCACAAGATAATTCCATGTATGGTAAAGAGGATTATAATATTGTATTGCTGCGTACAAACTTTGACAGTATTGAGGAAAGTGCGGCGGTAGCCAATCAGTTTCTCGCATATGTTGGAATTGCGGCTGTTATCCTAGGATCCATAGCCATGTTCCTCTTCAGTAAGAAATTTACCAAACCAATCCTTGACCTGGCGGGTATTGCAAAAAGCATGACGGATTTGAACTTTGAAGTAAAATATACAGTGGAAACGAAGGATGAAATAGGGAAGCTGGGAACCTGTATTAATACCTTATCGGACAAGCTAGAATCAACAATTGCAGAATTAAAGCAGGCCAATAATGAGTTGATGAAGGATATCCAAAAGAAGACAGAGATAGATGAAATGAGAAAGGAATTCTTATCTAACGTTTCTCATGAGTTAAAAACTCCGATATCCTTGATTCAAGGATATGCAGAAGGCTTGAAAGAAAATATAAATGAAGATGAAGAAAGTCGGGACTTCTACTGTGAAGTAATCATGGACGAAGCAAATAAAATGAATCAAATGGTGAAGAAGTTGCTAAATTTAAATGAATTAGAGTTTGGCAATAACCAAATCAACTTTGAACGATTTGATATCGTTTCCATAATACGTACAGTACTTAACTCTACAGAAATATTATTTAAGCAAAAGGAAGTTACTCTTCATTTCGATCAGGAGGAGCCGGTCTACGTTTGGGCAGATGAATATTTGGTCGAGCAGGTGGTAACAAATTATATCAGTAATGCCTTAAATCACGTCAGTGATAATAAAATTATTGAAATAAAACTGATACCAAGAGAGAATAGCGTACGAATTGCTGTATTTAATACGGGTGAAAATATTCCGGAAGAAGATCTTGATAAAATTTGGATAAAATTTTATAAGGTTGATAAAGCAAGAACGAGGGAATATGGTGGAAGTGGTATTGGACTTTCCATTGTTAAAGCTATATTAAAATCTCACAATCAGGAATGTGGTGTTATTAATCGACCTGTCGGAGTAGAATTCTGGTTTGAACTTGCTACGAGATAGAAAGTTCAGTTTGTTGCAAGAGCGCGTTATTAATTATGAAATGATTATTATAAGAAAAAGCGAATCCACAACCGTGTATTTATGGTGAGGCTTCGCTTTTTCTTATAATAATGGAATAGTAAAATCGACTCCCATACTGGCAAATCCCGTTAATTCTTGTTGCTGAATATTACAAAAAGTGATAATATAATTATCGGAAGTTGATTTAACAACTTTGTATATCAGTCGCTGAGCTTAGCGCAAGGATTTAATTATGGAGTGATTAGAAGTTGTTGGACTGGAGGAATATGTAAATGAAGCGATTAAAGCTTATCTTAATATTAATTTTATCATTTTCTCTTACTGGATGTGTCAAGGAATATACTTATACATCAGAAGAGAGCGACGCAGTTGCAGAGTATATGGCAGGAAGACTTCTGGCAGCTGATAAAGAGTATGACCAAGAATTACAACTAAAGGAAGAACTTACGGCTGAGGAGAATATTTCAAAGGGTAATATTGAACATCCCTCTGTTTCAGATGATTCTGATAGTACATCTAATCATGAAGCTGAATCCGAAGGTGATAGTATAAATGAAGCTGCTATGGATAATAGTCTTTCAGATGTACTAGGCGGAAAAATCTTTGCTGTCAACTATAAGAGTTATGAGCTGGCAGAGATTTACCCTGATGAAGAAGAAAATCCGTATTTCTCATTAACTGCACGTGCTGGATATCAATTATTAGTAGTGTCATTTGTGGTTACGAACAAGACGGATCAGGAAAAAGAGTTTAATCTGAGTAATATTCATGTTGAATATCAACTTAATGCTAATGTGGATACCATTTATAAGCCTCAATTCACTTTGCTTGAAAATGATTTAAGATACATAGATGTAATGTTAGGTGCTAACAAATCCACAGAAGCTTTTCTAGTGTTTGAAGTATCAGCTCAGGCCGATATATCAAACATGAAGTTAATGGTTACGAAAGATGAAAGTACTTCGACAGTTGAAATTAAATAGGAGCAAGAAGGAGAAAAGTCATGGGCTTTATTGAGAGAAAGCGGATTAAGTTCTTTGGGTTACCTTTCAGCTTTACTAAATATACAATAGTAGAGGAAAAGATCACTATTACATCAGGTTTTTTAGAGATAACTGAAGATGATGCCTATATGTATAAGATTCAGGATGTACGTCTGACTAGAAGTCTAGCGGAACGTATATTTAAAATTGGAACCATAACATGTTATACGGGTGATACCACACATCCGGAACTGACATTATTCCATATAAGGCATGCAAGTGAGATAAAAGACTTTATTATGCAATATTCAGAAGAATCTCGTAGAAAAAGAAGAGCTTTGCATACGCTTAGTTTAGATGCCCAAGCTATTGAGGAAGAAGAGCTATAATAGCAGGATGAAAAAAGTTGTATTTACTTCTTGACATTTGTTGTCACAGAATGTATACTAAAACTCCACTGTTGCTGAACGGTCACGAAAAAAGTTGAATTAAGAAAAAACAAAAAAGTGGTTGACATAATGCGGCGAGTGTGATAAACTAAAAAAGTTGACGGCAAACAACAGCAAAACGTGAAAGTCGTTAATTTGAAAAAATGAACCTTGATAATTGAACAGTAAAACAACCCTGAAAATTCTAAAAATATGAATCTCCACATGGGATTCAAAAATAGATTTTCATTGATGTCGTAAGACATCACGAACCGTATCGGTATGAA
>JAQZBD010000332.1 GCA_029239235.1 Herbinix sp. | reverse complement strand
ACCTAATAATTTGATGGCTACAAAGTACATAGAAATGGAGCCAACACCCCAACTAAAATCAATCACTGATCCAAAGGCATCATTTAAAACAATGGCATTTACAAAAGAATCCCGATGCTCTTTTAACAATTCATCAAAGGTTTCTTCGGTTTCATCCTCTGCAGTGAAGCTTTGAATGATTCTCATACCGGATAAATCCTCGTGAATAAAAGCATTTAGATTGGAGCTCTTCTTACGATGTAGCTTCCACCGAAGATGGGAACGGGTCTGGATGAACCATAAACCGAACATCATAAAGGGCAAGCTGATTAAAGATGCCAATGCAAGTCGCCAGTTTAGTACAAGCATAATTGTAACAACCGCACAGATTGTAATAAAGTCTGGGATTAAGGTTGTTACACTATTGGAGAGAACATCCTTTAAGGAATTGACATCACCAATAATTCTTGCGAGGATCTTGCCGGTAGGCCTGCTGTCAAAAAAACTGAAGCTAAGTTTTTGAATGTGTGTATATAACTCCTGCCTTATAACAAGCAACACATCGTTGGATACCTTAGCCATAAGATACATACGTAACTTTACAAGTAATACGAAAAGAATATTAATCGTTATGGCGATAATTCCAAGGATGAGCAATCCCTTAAAATCCTTATTTGCAATATAAACATCGATCGCCCTTTCAATTAAAAGGGGGTTTACAATGGAAATCGTAACTGTGGTCAACATAATAAGGATTACGGCGATAATAGGACCTTTATAAGCTAACATATAGCGGAATAACCTTGTTAGTGTAATTCTTTTACTGACGGATTTTAAATATTCGTCTTCTTTGATGGCATTTATTGACATGCAGCCACCTCCTCTTTCATTAGCGCAGGGGTAGTATTTTCTATATCATTTAAACAATCCCCATATTGCGCCATATATGTTTTATAATAGTAACCTTCGGTCTGTAATAGAGTCTCGTGAGTACCGCGTTCTACAATTTTCCCTTCGTCAAGGATAATAATTTCATCTGCATTACGTACAGCAGAAATTCGGTGCGCAATAATTATCTTTGTTGAATCTAATTGCGTCAGAGCTTTTTGAATCATGTGCTCTGTTTCCATATCTAGAGCTGAGGTTGAATCATCAAGAACCAGAATAGGTGTCTTTTTTGCCAAGGCTCTTGCAATACTAATTCGCTGCTTTTGACCGCCGGATAACCCGACACCACGCTCTCCGACCACGGTTTCATATTGATCTTCCATACGTTCGATAAAATCCCTTGCCTGCGCGTCCGATGCCGCATCCACGATTTCATCCTGTTTCACCAGATACTTCTTACCCATCTTTACATTTTCACTAATCGTATCAGAGAATAGGAATACATCCTGCATTACTAAGGAAATGCTCTTACGCAATTGTCGTAGGGTCAATTCCTTTATATTAACCCCATCCAATTTAACTTCACCCTCTGTCGTATCATAAAAACGCTGTAACAGATTGATGATGGAACTTTTCCCCGTACCGGTTGCACCCATAATTCCAATGGTCTTGCCGGCTGCCAAATCGAAACTGATATCGGAGAGGATATTTTTATCCCCAAGGGAAAAGGATACATTTTTAAATTGCACACTACCGTTTACTTCATCTAAAACTACTGGTTGTTCCAGCTCAGTAATCGTAGGCTTTTCTTCGTAAATTTTCTTGATTCTCTTTGTAGAGGCGATAGCTGAGGCAAATTCATTGGATAACCAGCCAAGCATTTCCATTGGCCATACGATATTCATTGAGTATTCCACGAAAGCTGCTAAGGTGCCTAGCGTAATCGTACCTTCAATAACCTGATAGCCACCCAGGATGACCATGAGCAGTGGAAGTAACTTCGTTATGAACTGAAAGTATGGATAATATTTTATAAAGACCTTGGATTGGTTCATGTTAAGCTCATAGTAACGTTTGTTGTGAGATAAGAACTTTTTAATCTCATGCTTTTCTCTCGCAAAAGCTTTTACGGTACGCACACCGGATAGATTTTCCTGTGCTACGGTATTCAGCTGAGCATTCTCCTCACTGATTGCTTCATAGATTTTACCCAACTTCTTCTCCATTAGGAGTGCAAGGGCACCCATCAAAGGCAAAACAATGGTTGGAAAGATTGCCAAGGTAGGGCTGAGGTTATACATACAAAACAATACTAAACTGACATGGATTATAACCTCAATAATTAACATACTGACAAAGCCCAGCGCATTCCATACCTTATCCACATCATCTTTAACGCGGGACATTAATTCACCGGTGTTATTCTTGTCAAAATAGTTTAAGGATAAGCTCTGAATATGATTGAATAGATCCTTTCGGATATTCAGGGAAATTCTTGAGCTGACCAAGTCAAAAATTAATTCCTTCAGGTATTGAAAGATACACCTTCCGATACCGATAATAAAAATCATGATAAGCAATTTTGGTAGAAGATCAAGATCCTCGCCGATGATTACATTATCAAAAATCCGCTTTGTTACTTGGGGCGATAACATATCCAGTGATACTGCAATCACGATACATGCGATCGCTAGTAAGTAAGCGAACCAATATCTCAAAATATACTTTGAAATTTTCTTCATTTAATTCCTCCATTCCCGCATTTCCTCCTTGACAGAAGGGTAAAAAATAAGCCGCAGTATGATATACCGCGGCATAGTAATCAAAAAAATATGTTGGTAGTCTTCCTTCTTCTCCCGATGGCAGCAGGGCAGGAAAGGGCAGAGAATACACAGTTTAATTTTTTCGAATCCATGAGGTAATATCACATAGAGAACTCTGTATGAAATTAGTGTTATAACTTGCAAATCTGAAACTCATATGTTTTACCTCACTTTCTGTAATAGTCTGCCAATATTATATCCACATATTGGTTGTATTGTCAACAGGTTTTTGTAAAAATTTAAAAATTATTAAATAGATTAATTTTTAATTAAGTTTTAAAAACTTCAAGAAATATTCATATTTCTATGATATAATGAAAACAATGAACAAATGATGAACACGATTCGTTTGATTTCTTGGACAGACTATACAAAGACAAAGGTTGTGATTTGATGGACCTCCCCATGTTTTATGATGAGGCAGAGGAATGGAGTAATGCGCTTCTTTTATATGATGCTGCATTAAAAGAAGTAAGTACGAAGCTCGAAATCTTAAATAATGAATTCAAATTGGCGCACCAATACAATCCAATTGAACATATTACTTCGAGAATAAAAACCCCACAAAGCATTGCGAAGAAGATGAGGCATAATGAAAAGGAACTAACAGTAGAGAACATCGTCAAGTATGTAAATGATGTGGCGGGAATTCGTATTATATGCTCCTTTACTTCTGATATTTATCGAATTGCAGATTTGATCGCAAAACAAAGTGACATCAAAGTATTAAAAATTAAAGACTATATTATGTGCCCAAAAGCAAATGGTTATACCAGTTATCATATGATTATTTCCATACCGGTTTTCCTTTCCGACCGGACGGTGGATACGAAGGTGGAAATTCAAATCAGAACCATTGCTATGGATTTCTGGGCTAGTCTTGAGCATAAAATCTATTACAAATTTGAGGGAAATGCACCGGAACACATTTCAAAGGAATTAAGGGAATGTTCGGATATTGTGGCTTATTTGGACCAGAAGATGCTTTCCTTGAATGAAGAAATTAAAGGCTTCAGCAGAGATCAGATTGCAGGCTATC